>CALDLZ010000225.1 GCA_937915335.1 uncultured Faecalibacterium sp. | reverse complement strand
GACTTGGAAGGCGAGTCCCTGATCATTCCCAGGGCAGGGGTTTCTTATGAAATGGATGCTTTTCGGCAGGAAATCTTGGAAAAATATCCGACGGTACATCTTGTGGATTCCCCGGGCTATGGTCCGGACACCTTCACCCTTTGTGAACTGAACGGCTATCTTTTGACAACACATCCGGTCTATACAGATATTCACCCGAATCTGGTCACGATTCCATTGGAGAGCAGCTATGACTTGCCGTATGGCATCATATATGCAAACTACCCGACCCCGGCGGTTCGAAAATTTCTGGATGTGGTTCGAGAAATAAACGGTTTAGGATAAATCGTTTTATTCTTTTCTCTTTTTCCAGTATTCCTTCGCTTCCTCAATGACCTTTTTGAAAGGGCCGGAGGGGTAGGTGCTCTCGGCGATATCCACCAGGAACTTGTACAGCTGGGGCCGCACCTCCTCATACATCCCGAGGCGGGTGTAGAGGTCTTTATAGTACCGGAACGTCTGGATCTTGTTCTGCACGATGCTTGCCGGGTTGATCTGGGTGTGGCAGATGCTCTGGGGATTCTGGACATAGTAATATCCGGCGGTGTCGATGGAGACAAAGGTCTCAGCGTACTGGATATACTGCATGTTGAACACCAGATCCTCAGCCCACTTCATTTCGCTGGTGAACTGGATGTCGCAGTTTTCCAGAATATCCCGGCGGTAGAGTTTGTTCCAGAGCACGCTGTAAAAGTAAGAGGCAGGCTTGTCCATCAGGCGCAGGGCAAAGGTGTCCTTGTCGTAGACCCCGGCGGGCAGAAAGCCATACTCCCGCACCTCGGGGGGACGGGCCACACTCATCACACCCAGATCGTCCTCGATTTTTCCAAGAATTTGTTCCGGTTTGGTTGCCCCGGCGGGGATCACCATCTTGTAGGGGGCAATGACGAGATCGGCCTGGTGCGCCTCGGCGGCCTCTACAAGATTCCGGGTGTAATCCGGGTCAATGTAGTCATCACTGTCCACGAACTGGATATATTCGCCCCCAGCCAGCTTCAGGCCCAGGTTGCGGGTATCGGATACACCGGAGTTTTCCTTGTCCACAAGCACGATGCGGCTGTCCTTGGCGCGGAACTCCTCGCAGACGGGCAGGCTGTGATCTTTGGAGCCATCGTTGAGGATGATGAGCTCAATGTTTTGATAGGTCTGGTTCAGGATGCTGCCGATGCAGCGGGCCAGATGGTTCTGGGCGTTGTACACGGGCAGGATGATGCTGACGAGCGGCTGATTCATGGCGGTGTCCCCCATTTCTTTTTTCAGTCCATAATACTCTCCCACGGCGCAAAAATCAAGCGCCATGCGGCGGGAAAGGAGGAACGGCAATGATCTTTCACATTGTGATATGCAGTCCGGACACGGTGCTGCGGGGCCGGGTGCAGCGCCACTGTATGGAATATTACGCCCGCCGGGCCGATACCTGCATCGTGGAGCAGCTGACGGGCACCGCTGAGCTGCTGCGGCAGGATGCCGACGGTGCCCGGTATGAGCTGTATCTCATCGAGCTGACTGCGGCAAATCCCGGCGGCGGGATCCAGGCGGCGGCAGAGCTGCGCCGCCGGGGGATGCGGGCCCCGCTGGCCTTTCTGGCCCATACCACGGCCTACGCCTATGAAGCGTTCCGGGTGGATGCGATGCAGTACCTGCATATCCCGTTCCGCCCGGAGCAGTTGACGGCCCTGCTGGACCGCGCCACCGAGCCGGAGTACGGCCCGGTCATCCCAGTCAATACGGCCATGGGCCTGCGGGCCCTGCCTTTTGCGGATATCGAGTATCTGGAATGCACCCACCATGTGGTGCATTTCCACCTTGCCAGCGGTGAAGATGTGGCATCCCTCTCCCTGCGGGTGCCCTTCTCCGAGGTGGCGAAGCCCTTGCTGGCCGATGAGCGCTTTTTGCAGCCCCACCGCTCCTATGTGGTCAACCTTGCCGCTGCCGCCCAGCTCTCCGCCGGAGAGCTCTGGATGCGCAGCGGTGCCCGGGTGCCCATCCCCCGGGGAAAGGAGCCTGCCGTGCGGGCAAGGTTCCGGGAATATCTGGAGGGGTAAGGTTCTTACAGGAGCAGCTCGTTTTCTTTGTGGTCGGAACAGCGGGCTCTCAGAAAATCGGTTACCCGCGCGACAACGGCGGCATCCACAGACCGGGCGTGAACCGGGCAGCGGGAGACACAGCGCATACAGGTAATGCACTTGGCGGGATCAGTGACGGTAAAATCGTTGCAGGAGATCGCACCAACAGGGCATTCCCGTGCACAGAGCCCGCAGGAAGTACAGTCAGCATTGACAGTGGGAACCAGTCCAGCCCGCTTTTCTTTGTAGTCATGTTCTCCGGGAATTGCCGGGCAGGTATCCGTGCCGGAAGAGAATTTCTCGAGGATCTGTCTGCCGAAAGCGGTCAGCTGCTGGCAATCGGCATCGTCTGGACGGCCAGCGGCAAATTCGGGCAGCAGGCTGTGTGCCGCAACGGCGGAAACTGCAGCGATGGGATGAAATCCCGCGTTCCGGGAATAATCCTCCATCTGCGCCAGAGTATTGTCAATGGCACGGTTGCCATAGACTGCGATCAAAGCACAGCGGGCACCATTGCCCTGTAAAAGCGCCAGCCGATCCAGGGCGGGCTGGGGAGCCACGCCCTCGAAAGCAGGCATGGCGATGAGAGCCAGCGTGTCGCTGTCAAACGGAACAGCAGGTGCAGTAAAGTTCTGTGCGGACAGGTCGATGGTTTGCACATTCAGCCAGGTTTTGGTGAGCGCCTTTGCAACACGTTCCGTGCCGCCGGTGGGACTGAAAACAATCTGATAGCATTTCATAAAGAAAACCTCCTTGATGTAAAAAATAAAACTACATCCATGAGGAGAGTATATCACTCGCATGATGTAGTGTCAATATTTACATCAAAAAGAAGATGCGATAAAATAAGAATGGGAGGGCTGTAACCTATGCACATCAGTAATAAATGCTCTGTTGCGGTGCACTGTCTGATTTTTCTTTCAGAGTACGGCGAAAGGGAAAAAGTGACCAGCGAGCTGCTTTCATGTTCGACAGGGTGCAACCCGGTCACCATCCGTAATATTCTCAGCGCCCTGAAGAAGGACGAGATCATCACGGTAAAGCCCGGCACGGGCGGAGCCGCGCTGGCTCTGCCGCCGGAGAAGATCGATCTGTACCGGATCTGTTCCGCCGTAGACCCAGAGGCGATCGATAAGATGATCGGGATCCATCATTCTCCCTCACCCTTTTGCCCAGTGGGCCGGAACATCGGGAATGTGTTGGGGAAAACCTATGAGACCCTGAAAAACGATTTGATCGCCAGTATGAGAACCATCACGCTGGAACAGATTCTGGCTGATTATCACGAGGTGCTGGAAAAAGAGAAAAATTAAAAGAACCTGGAAATGTAAAACCCCGCCAAAAGGCGGGGCTTTATTATAGTATCCTTATACCTTATTCCAATCCAGCTCCGTCCAATCCTGCAAAAACTGGTCGCTGATCTCCCGCAGTGCAGGCTCATCGGACTTGCTGGCGGCATCCGCAATGCCGATGACATGGAACCCGGCATTGTGGGCGGTGCGGGCGGCGTAGAGGGAATCCTCACAGACGACGCACTGGTCAGGATCGGTGCCGCCCAGCCGCTCAAGGGTCTGGAAGAACACGTCCGGCTTGCTCTTATGGAGCGCGCCCTGGGCCTCTACATAGAAGTCGAAATATGCATCGATGCTCAGCCGGGTGAGCACGGTGCGGCACTGGGCGCTCCAGGTGTTGGAGCAGATGCACATGCGGGCCCCTTCCGACTTCAGGCGGGCCAGCAGCTCCCGCACGCCGGGCTTGAGCACCACGGTTTCATACAGCTTGGTGATGACATCCCACATCACATCGTTGTAGTCCTCCATCTTCAGGGGCAGATCGTATTCCCGGATGAGATAGGCCGCGCCATCCGCCATGCCCATGGTCAGGAGTGTGTCGTGGAGGTCGGCTCTGGGGGTGCGCCCATAGCGGGCCAGCAGAGCGTCGGGCGCGCCCTCCCATACCACGGTCATGCTGTCGGTCAGGGTGCCGTCCATGTCGAAGATCCAGTATTTGCAGTGCATTGTTCTACCTCCACCATCGTTTCACACAAGTTACCAAAATTATACCATGGATTTTGTTCCAAAAACAGGGAGAATTTTTCCTGGAAATATGGTATACTTTTGGCAGATTTCCAAAGAGTTACTAAGGAGGCGTTCCAGATGGCACAGAATGAGACCCCCACCAAGGCATTGGTACTGGCCGGCGGCGGTGCGCGCGGCAGCTATCAGGTGGGCGTGTGGCGCGCCCTGACCGAGCTGGGCTGGCGGCCCCAGATCATCACCGGTACCAGCGTGGGCAGCCTGAACGGTGCCATGTTCGCACTGGACTTATACGAGACGGCCCGGGATATGTGGATGAGCATTCGGAGCCAGGACGTGATGGAACTGCCGGAGGAGAACGCCGACCTCTCCGAGCTGCACCAGTTCCTGCGGGAGGTAGTGCGTGACGGCGGCATGGACGTAACCCCGCTGGAAGAGATCGTGGAGCGGGTGCTGGACGAAGATGCCCTGCGGGCCTCGCCCATCCGGTTTGGCCTTGTCACCGTAGAAAAGCGGGGCCTGAAGCCCCGGGAGCTGACACTGGACGAGATCCCAACAGGGAAGGTGAAGGATTACCTGTTGGCTTCTGCCGCCTGCTTCCCCGCCCTGCGGGCAAAGCAGATCGACGGCGTGCAGTTCCTTGATGGCGGCTACCGGGACAATATGCCAACCGCTCTGGCCCAGAAGATGGGAGCGGATGAGCTGGTCTGCGTTGATCTGGAAGGTGTGGGCATCACCCTGCCCAACCGCACCGGCCTGCCCACCACCATGATCCGGAGTTATTGGGAGCTGGGGGATATCCTCCGCTTCGACCCTGATACCGCCAAGCGGAACATTGAGCTTGGCTACTACGATACCCGCCGTGCCATGGGGTACCTGCGGGGCTGTGCCTATGCCGTCTCTGCCAGTGCCAAGAGCTGTGAGGATGCCGCCGCCTTCGCATGGAAATTCCAGCAGCTGCAAAAGGCTGTGCGGGAGAAGTATCCTGTGACCTTGACGGCGGATGCGGCCCTGCTGCTGGCGAATATGAAGGATGCCCAGCTTGCCCCGTTGGAAGCCGCCGCTGAGGACGCGGGTGTGAATCCCACGGTATTCTACACCACCGAGACACTGGGCGAGGCCTTTTTGGAAAAATGTGACCGGGAGCGCATCGAGAGCTTTGCGCCCTTGTTTGAAGGCAGCGGCAACGCGGCGCAGGCCGCCCGGGCTGCCCTTCTGCCCAATACATTCTTGCAGGCGCTTGTTTACCGTGCCCTCACCGGGCCGGTACTGCCGGAGGTGATCGAAGGATGAAAGTCTATCAGGGACATACGGCCTCCCCGGGCCTTGTCATGGGGCAGGTCAGCCGGTTGGAGCGCAGGCGCGAGAGCTTTTCCAGCGGGCCCTTCAACCCGGAGCGGGAACAGCACCTGCTGGAAAACGCCGTCCAGACGGCCCAGCGGGAGCTGGACAGCATGGCGGACCGCAGCGGCCCTACCGAACAGGCCATTTTCATGTTCCAGAGCATGATGCTGGAAGATGAAGGCTTTATGAATGAGGTCAAATTCCAGATCAAGGCGGGCATCGGCGCGGCCGAGGCCATGGATCGTGTGGGTCACCGCTATGCGAACCAGCTGGCGAATATGGAGGACAACGCCTACATGCAGCTGCGAAGTGTGGATATCCTGGATGCCGCCCGCCGTGTGGTGAATGTGCTGACCAACCGCCCCCGGGTCTGGCTGGCGCTGGACCACCCGGTGATCTTAGCGGCGGACATGCTGATGCCCAGCGATCTGTTCAGCGTCCCGGCAGGAATGATCCTGGGCATCATCACCTCCGAGGGCAGCAAGCAGAGCCATGCGGCCATCATCGCGCGGGCAATGCACATTCCCGGCGTGGTGCAGGTGGGCAAGGACTTTCTGGATGACTGCGATGGCCGCACCGTGGTGCTGGATGCCACCAACGGCGAGTGCATCCTGGACCCGGATGCCAACACCCGTCAGCAGGCGGTGGGCCGCATCTGCGAGCTGCAGTGGGAGAACGAGGAAGCTGCCCGTATCAGTGCTCTGCCCAATAAAATGAAGGATGGCACGGAATTTGAGTTGCTGGCCAACTGCTACGGGCAGGAGGACATTGAGACGGCACTGCAGGCTGGTGCCTCGGGCGTTGGCCTGCTGCGCAGCGGCTATCTGATGCTGCCGGGCCGCCCGGTGGATGAGCAGGAGCAGTTCGCGTTCTACCAGTCCTGCCTTGCCGCCACAAAAGGCGGTGTGCTGACGGTGCGCACCTTCGACTTTGGCGTGGATCGTGCCATGGCCGATGTCCACAAGGGGCTGGAATCCTCCAAGCTGGGCCTGCGGGGCATCCGCAGCAGCCTGCGGAGCACCCAGCAGTTCGAGACCCAGATCTGCGCCCTGCTCCGGGCGGCGGCCCATGGGCCTTTGCGGGTCATGTTCCCCATGGTGACAAACCTCGAGGATTGGGATGAAGCCATGCGGCTGGTGGAGCACTGCCGTCAGACGCTGCGGGAGCGCGGCGAGGAGTTCAACCCGGACACCCCCTTCGGCGTGATGTTCGGGGTGCCGTCGGCCTGCCTGACGGCGGAAGAGTTCGTGGAGCACCGGTGCAGCTTCTTCGTCATCGAGACGAATGACCTGACCCAGTACACCCATGCGGTGGATCGTGGCCTCTCTATTGCTGAGCGCTACTACCGCCCGGCCAGCCATGCCATGAAAAAGCTCATCCGCATGGTGGTGGATGCCGCCCGTGATGGCGGCATCCCCGTGACCATCTGCGGCAGTGCCGTGGGCAACCCGGCCAATACCCTGCAATATCTGCAGTTGGGCCTGCGCAGCTTCTCGGTCAGCCCACAGAACCTCATTGAAGTGAAAAAGGCACTGATGGGTGCAAAAATAGAGTAATCAAAAAGGACGGCGCAAGCCGTCCTTTTTGTATATACGGGAACAAAAATTACTCCAGATTTCCTGTTAATGTCATCACAGCGGAGAGCACCGCCAGCGGGGCGGTCTCGCACCGGAGGATGCGGGGGCCAAGGCCCACGGTCTTTGCACCGGCCTTGGCGGCCATCTCGGCTTCCTCGACGGCAAAGCCGCCCTCGGCACCGGTGATAACGGCAATTTTCAGCCGCTGGCCATCAGCGGACTTTGCATCCGCCAGCAGCTGGCGCAGGGGAGCCCCGCCCAGCTCGTAGCAGAAGAGCACAAGGTCAAACCCTTCCAGACTGCGGCAGACAGCCCCGAAGTTGGACAGGGGCAGGGCCACATCCGGCAGCACGCCCCGGCCGCACTGCTTGGCGGCTTCAAAGGCGATGCGATTATAGCGCTCGTTTTTCTGCTCCTCTTTCTTGGGGGTAGCGACGCAATACCGGCTGAAGAAGGGCACGAAGTGGGCACAGCCCAGCTCCACACCGTGGCGGATGACCTGCTCCAGCTTGTCCTGCTTGGGGTAGCCCACAAAGAGGGTCACTTCCACACTGGGCTCGGTGGCGCTGGGATAGCCTGGCTCCACGCTGAACTCCACCGTCTCAGGGCCGAAGCCGGTGATGGTGGCGGTGTATTCCACGGCATTGCCGTCACATAAGATGACAGTGTCACCCACCTTGCCCCGCATGACCCGGGACAGGTGGTGGGCATCCGCCCCCCGCAGGGTGGCGGTGCCGTCAGCGATTTCGGTTGTAAAATAACGGTGAGGCATAAATTAACTCCTCTTACAAATGATACACTCCCAACCGCGCTTCTCTTTCACTTCCTGCACGGTCAGGCCGGCGGCTTCCAGTGCGGCGAGCACCTCGTCCTTGCGGCTGTCGATGATGCCGCTGGCAATAAAGGTGGCACCCTCGGCCATCAGGCCGGGCACGGCGGGGGCAAGGCTGATGATGGCGTTTGCCACGATGTTGGCGGTGATGATATCGTATCTGCCGCTGGCCTTGTCGGACAGATCCCCCACCAGAACGGTCAGCTTGTCAGCCACGCCGTTCAGGGCAGCGTTCTCGCCTGCGGTGCGGACAGCCACGGGGTCGATGTCCACACCCTCGGCACTGCCCGCACCCAGCTTGAGGGCCGCAATGGCAAGGATGCCGCTGCCGGTGCCGATGTCCAGCACCCGCTCGCCGCCCTTCACCCGCTCATCAAGAGCTTCCAGACAAAGACTGGTGGTCTCGTGACCACCGGTGCCAAAGGCAAGGCCGGGATCCAGCACCAGCTTGACACGGTCGGTGTCATATTCCTGCCAGGAGGGCACGATGGCCAGCCGGGAACCAATGTCCATGGGGTGGTAGTATTTGCGCCAGCCGTTCTGCCAGTCCTCCTGCTCCACGCCCGAGGTCTCCACGGTGTAGGCAATGCCTGCCGCTTCCATCCGGGCCTGGATGAGCGCCAGCGTCTCCACGGGGGAAGCACCCGGCTCCAGATACATGTGGATGATGACCTGATCGCGGGGTTTGTCCAGCAGCTCCTGCTCGATCAGATCCACATGGGCGATCTCGGCCACCTGCTGCTCAATATCACTGTAATCTTCAATATAGATGCCGCCTTCGGCGATCATGGTGGCAACGGCTTCGGCGTTGTCGGCATCGGCCTTGGCCACGGTAAGGCGGATATCAGTCCATTCCATAGAAAGAACCTCCCTGAGTCATATATTTCTATTATAAGTATAGTACCCGATTCCGGGGCGAGATGCAAGCGGTTTGGCTGGAAATGGAAAAAAGAAAAGAATTTTCATAATTGTGTGCGACGATGCGCAAAAAATCCAAAAAGTTTTTCACGAAAGATGCAAAATAAAGGACTTTTGGTGCAATTTCGTGAAAACGTTCACAAAACCTATTTCTTTTTTTCAAAGGATGTGTTAATATAATGTTACACAATTATGGACGGCCTGCAACCAGAGGTATCCATAATAACAACATTCTTTAAGGAGGAATGTGTCTTATGATGAAGTATCTCCAGAAACTGGGCAAAGCGCTGATGCTTCCCGTCGCTGTGTTGCCGATCTGCGGCATTTTGATGGGTATCGGCTACGCTCTGTGCCCCTCTACCATGCAGGGTGGTGACGTTGTCGGTTTCGTTCAGACCGTTGGCTTCCTGCTGGTCAAGGCAGGCGGCGCTCTGATCGATAACATGGCCTGGCTGTTCGCCATCGGCGCGGCCGTTGGCCTGGCTGACGACCATGACGGTACCGCCGCCCTGGCCGGTCTGGTCAGCTACCTGATGATGCAGCAGCTGCTGAGCCCCGCTGTGGTCGGTCAGATCCGCACCCTCGAGGACGGCACCGCTACCATGATCGCTTTCCAGAAGGTCGCCGGCAACTCCTTCATCGGCATTCTGGCCGCTGTTGTGGGTGCTGCCTGCTACAACAAATTCAAGGATACCAAGCTGCCTGACTGGCTGGCATTCTTCGCCGGCAAGCGCTTCGTCGCAATTGCAACCGGTGTCATCTCCATTCTGGTCTCCGTTGTCCTGCTGTTCGCATGGCCTTTGATCTTCGGCGCTCTGGTCGCTCTGGGCAAGGGCATCGCTGGCATGGGCGGCATCGGCGCTGGCATCTACGCTTTCCTGAACCGTCTGCTGATCCCCACCGGTCTGCACCACGCTCTGAACAACGTGTTCTGGTTCGACACCATCGGCCTAGGCGACCTGTCCCACTTCTGGGCAGGCGATACCTCTGCGGATGTGGGCTGGAGCCTGGGTATGTACATGTCCGGCTTCTTCCCCTGCATGATGTTCGGTATTGCCGGTGCCGCACTGGCTATGGTCCGTACCGCCAAGAATAAGAAGGCTGCCATCGGTCTGGTCGTTTCCGCCGCCATCTGCGCTTTCGTCTGCGGCGTTACCGAGCCCTTCGAGTTCGGCTTCATGTTCCTGTGCTTCCCGCTGTACGTTGTTTATGCTGCTCTGTACGGCATCTTCACCATCATCACCTATTACTCCGGTTTCCGTGCAGGCTTCAGCTTCTCCGCTGGTCTGACCGATCTGGTGTTCTCCGCTTCCCTGCCCGCGGCACAGAAGACCTGGATGATCATTCCTCTGGGCATTGCTGCCTTCGTGGTGTTCTATCTGGTGTTCTACTTTGCCATCACCAAGTTCGACCTGAAGACCCCCGGCCGTGAGGACGAGGATGCCGAAGAGGCTGAGAAGAAGGTCGTTCTGGCAAACAATAACTATACCGAGGTTGCATCCGGCGTGCTGAAGGCCATCGGCGGCAAGGAGAACGTCTCCAGCTGCGATTACTGCACCACCCGCCTGCGCTTCACCATCAAGGACTACACTGCTGTTGATGAAAAGGCGATCAAGGCTGCTGGCGCTGCCGGTGTCATCCGCCCGGATAAGAACACCTGCCAGGTCATCATCGGCACCAAGGTGCAGTTCGTGTATGATGAGCTGAAGAAGATGCTGTAAGCATCCTTCTGAGCAAGCACTCGCATGGAAGACTGGTTGCTTCCATGCTCATTTCCAAAACGTAAAAAAGGCCGCTGAGGGCGGGCGTTTACGCCCCGCTTTCGGCGGCTTTTGGTTTGTTCACAAACCGGCTACCCTTTTGGCCGGAAAACGTGCTATACTGAACACAACAAAGCAAAAAATAACAGGAGGTTCCCACTATGAAGATCATTCGTGCAAAGGATTACAAGGACATGTCCCGCAAGGCTGCCAACATCATCTCCGCACAGGTCATTATGAAGCCGAACTGTGTGCTGGGTCTGGCGACCGGCGGCACCCCTGTGGGCGCGTACGCCCAGCTGGTGGAGTGGTATAACAAGGGCGATCTGGACTTCTCCGAGGTCACGACCGTCAACCTGGACGAGTACCGCGGCCTGCCCAAGGACCACCCCGAAAGCTATTGGAGCTTTATGCACAAGAACCTGTTTGATAAGGTCAATATCCGCCCCGAGGCCATCCATCTGCCCGACGGCACCAACCCCGATGCCGAGGATGCCTGCAAAAAGTACAACGAGATCATCCACAGCGTGGGCGGCATCGACCTGCAGCTGCTTGGCCTGGGCCCCAACGGCCATATCGGCTTCAACGAGCCGGGCGAGGCCTTTGAGCTGGAGACCCACTGCGTGGATCTGACCCCCGCCACCATCGAGGCCAACAAGCGCTTCTTTGACGGCAACGAGGATCTGGTGCCCAAGCAGGCTTATACCATGGGCATCAAGACCATCATGCAGGCCCGCAAGGTGCTGGTGGTGGCCAACGGTCTGGCCAAGGCCAAGGCAGTCAAGGCTGTGGTTTCCGGCCCTGTGACTCCCGAGTGCCCGGGTTCCATCCTTCAGATGCACCCCGACTGCATCCTGGTGGCGGATGAAGAAGCGCTGAGCTTGCTGTAAATAACCCTCTCAGTCTCGCTGCGCTCGCCAGCTCCCCCGAAGGGGGAGCCCTTGGCAGCACAGGCAAGAAGTGCAGACTACGGGAAAATAGCATTACTGGAAGAGGCATTAAAATGATCATTAAGAATGCTCTGATTTATACCCCCCGCCATACCTTTGAGGAGGGGAGCCTTGTCATCCGGGAGGGCCGCATCGTGCCCTTTGCACAGCCGGAGGAGGGCGAGGAGATCGTGGATGCCAAGGGCGCGTACGCCCTGCCGGGCCTGGTGGATATCCACTTCCACGGTGCCATGGGCAAGGATTTCTGCGACGGCAATGAGGAAGCCATCCAGACGCTGGCTGATTTTGAAGCCAGCAAGGGCGTGCTGGCCATCTGCCCCGCAACCATGACCTTCTCGGAAGAGATCCTGAACGGCGTGATGGATGCCGCCGCCGCCCATAAGAACGGCAAGGGTGCGGACCTCGTGGGCATCAACATGGAGGGCCCCTTCATCAGCCCCAACAAGGTCGGTGCCCAGAACCCTGAGTATGTCCACAAGGCGGATGTGGAGATGTTCCGCCGCCTGCAGAAGCGGGCCAACGGGCTCATCAAGCTGGTGGATATCGCCCCCGAGGAGCCGGACGCGCTGGATTTCATCGCTGCCTGCAACGATGAGGTGCGCGTCTCTATCGCCCACACCTGCACCAGCTACGACACTGCCAATGCCGCCTTTGACGCGGGTGCCACCCACATGACCCACCTGTACAACGCCATGCCCGGCATCACCCACCGGGAGCCCGGCCCCATCATTGCGGCGCTGGAACGGGGCGCGGAGGTGGAGCTTATCACCGATAACGTCCACATCCACCCGGCTATGGTGCGGTTCACCTTCAACACCTTCGGGGATGACCATGTCATCCTGATCGCCGACAGCATGATGGCCTGCGGCCTGCCCGACGGTCAGTACAGCCTGGGCGGTCAGGCGGTCACGGTCAGCGGCCCACGCGCCACCCTGACCGAGCATCCCGGCACCATTGCCGGCAGCGCCACCTGCCTGTATGACTGCATGAAGCGTGCCGTGCTGGAGATGAACGTCCCGCTGGAGAGTGCTGTCCGTGCCGCCAGCGAGAACCCCGCCAAGAGCATTGGCATTGATAATGATTACGGCAGTCTGGCCGCTGGCCGTTATGGTAATGTGATCCTGGCGGACGAGAAGCTGAACATTCAGGCTGTCTACCAGAAAGGAACCCGCATCGTATGACCCCTGAGACCCTGACCTGGCGGCTGCTGACCGCCGAAGAGCTGACGAGCGTTTACCTGAACGAGATGCGCCGGGATTTTCCTGCCGGGGAGCTCAAGCCCCTGAGCATGATCCTGAACAGCGAAGCCGCCGGAACGGCCCACACCTGGGGCGTGTACGACGACGGCATGCTGGTTGCCTATCTGCTGATGGTGCGGCCCGTGGGCTGTGAGGCAAGCCAGCTGGACTATTTTGCCGTCCTGCCCGCCTACCGGAACAGCGGTCTGGGCGAAAGCCTGCTGGCCGCTCTGCCGAACCACGAGAACGCCGCGCAGGCGATCCTCATTGAGGCTGAGTGCCCCGAAAAGGCCGAGGACGAAGCCATGGCGGTGCGCCGTCTGGGCTTTTATGCCCGGTGCGGGGCCAGGGATACCGGCTGGACCGAGCATCTCTTTGATGCCTGGTTCCGGGTGCTGGTGCTGCCCTGCTTGGGCGGGAAGGTGCGCAGCCCCGAGGAAGCCGTGCGTCAGCTGGCGGACTGCTATCGCCGCGCCATGGGCGAGCCCCAGTGGCGTAAGCATGTCACCTTCTATCGCCCCGATGGCGTAGAGGTTGAGCTTTAACGACGGCGCTTTGACAACCCGTGCAGACTTGCCCGATATGCCAAGGGCTCCCCTATTAGGGGAGCTGGCGAGTGTAGCGAGACTGAGGGGTTGAATCCCGTCCCTTGACACGGTGGAAAAACATGGTACTATGGAGACAGAGACCATGAGGATAGAACAGGAGGAAATTCTGATGCGCAATGTTTTTTCCCGCCGTGATTTTCTGAAAGCATCTGCCGCCGCTGTGCTGGCCGTTTCCGCCGCCGGTGTCCTGACCGGCTGTGGTAGTGATGCACAGCCTGCTGAAAATGAAGCTGTATTGGGCGATTTTAAGATTCAGGTGGCGAGTGCACAGACCACAAAAAAAGCTGTGACATCTGGCGGCGAATCAAAAGAGGAAAATTGGGTGGAAGCAACGATTAAAATTGTTTACACCGGTAAGGGATTCAATTCCGTACAGTATTCACGAATCTTCTCTGCAACTGTTGGCGAAAAGGCATGGATACTGGACAAGCCAACTGGAAATCTGTCGAGCACGGATGTTCCTTTGATGAACACGAAAACTGTACAGGTGAGTTTCAAGGCTCCTTCGGAAGAGGCATATACAACATTTGAAAAAGGTGAACCTCTGAAAATGAGAGTTACATTCTTCGATCAGAGCACGGTATTCTACCTGCGCTACGACAATAAGACCGTGACCATCAAAAAATCCTGATAAAATCCCAAACGCCCGAGGTGCACCCGCACCCCGGGCGTTTTTGCACCCAAATTTTACATTGGACCAAAAACATGTCCAAACAATTTACCTCGATTTTTCCCGCATGTGGTCGAAGTGTTTCCTCCACTGGGATACAATAAGGCCGTACCCAAGGAGAATAAGAAAAGAGAACACCCGGGCAAGAACACCCGGACTACTCAGGAGGAAAATACTATGAAAAAGATCACTCGTCGTTCCTTTATCGCTGTTTGTGGCGCGGCTGCTGCCGCTATGGCTCTGACCGCCTGCGGCGGCTCTGCTTCTTCCACCGCGTCTTCCGCCGCTGCAAGCAGCACCGCTTCTTCTGCTGCCGCGGCTTCCGGCACCCTGTCTGGCAATGTTGCCACCGGCGGTTCCACCCCTTTGAAGAATGTTATTGCCGCCCCGACCCAAGGCCTTGCCGAGGTCGAGCCGGGTGTGACCGTCAGCTATGACCCCACCGGTTCCGGTGCGGGCATCACCGGCGCTACCGATAAGACCCTGGATATCGGCCTTTCTTCCCGTGCCCTGAAGGACGAGGAAAAGAATGATGTGGACGGCACCACCATCGCACTGGATGGCATCGCCATCATCGTCAACAAGGAGAGCAAGGTGGCTGACCTGACCATTGACCAGCTCAAGCAGATGTTCACCGGTGAGATCACCAACTGGTCCGAGGTCGGCGGCGACGACGGCGAGATCGTTCTGATCGGCCGCGAGGCTGGTTCCGGCACTCGTGATGGCTTCGAGAGCATTGTGGATGTGAAGGATAGCTGCAAGTACGCTCAGGAGCTGACCGCTACCGGTGCTGTCATCAGCGCTGTGGAGGCCAACCCTCTGGCCATCGGCTACGCTTCCCTGTCCGCTGTGGGTGACACCGTGAGCATGGTGACCGTCGGCGGCGTGGAGTGCAGCGAGGAGACCGTCAAGGACGGCAGCTACGAGGTGCAGCGTCCCTTCGTGTTCGTCACCAATAAGTCTGCCACCCTGTCCGAGCAGGCACAGGCATTCTTCGATTTCGCTACCAGCACCGATGCCGCGGACCTCATCCGTACTGCTGGTGCTGTCCCTGTGAATGAGTAATATGAATAAAAAATTTTTGCTCCCCAGAACCCCCGCAGAGTGGCTGGAAGCTGTGATGAACTTCATCTTCTTCCTGTGCGGCATCCTGGCGGTGGGCTGTGTGCTCCTGATCTCGGTGTACATGGTGCTTTCTGGTGTGCCTGCCATCCGGAAGATCGGCCTGTTCAAGTTTTTGTTCGGCATCCGCTGGGCATCCACGGCGGCTGACCCGGCCTATGGTATCCTGCCCTTTATCCTGTCCAGTGTCTATGGCACCCTGGGCGCGACCCTCATCGGCGTGCCCATCGGGTTGCTGACAGCGGTGTTCCTCTCCAAGGCCGCAGGCCCGAAGGTGCGCACCGTGGTCGTGACCGCCATTGAGCTGCTGAGCGGCATCCCCAGTGTTGTGTTCGGCCTGCTGGGTATGCAGGTGCTGGTGCCCGCCGTGGCCAAGACCTTTGGCAAGGCCTCCGGTGCCTGCCTGCTGAGCGCGATCGTGGTGCTGGCCGTGATGATCCTGCCCAGCATCGTCTCCGTGTCGGTGACAGCCCTGAACGCTGTCCCGCCCGAGTACGAGCAGGGCAGTCTGGCCCTGGGCGCGACGGATACCGAGACCTGGTTCAAGGTCAGTGTCCCCGCCGCCAAGAGCGGTATTGCCGCCGGCATCGTGCTGGGCATCGGCCGCGCCATCGGCGAGGCCATGGCCGTGATGATGGTGGCCGGCAACAGCCCCAACATGCCAGACAATCTGTTCCAGAGTGTGACCTTCCTGACCACGGCGATCGCCAAAGAGATGAGCTATGCCAGCGGCCTGCAGAAGCAGGCACTGTTCAGCATTGCACTGGTGCTGTTCGTCTTTATTATGATCATCAACGTCCTGCTGAACGTGGTGCTGAAGGGAGGAAGCCGCAATGAACGCTGACGCTTCCCGCCACCTTTGGAACCGTGTGATGAATGTGCTGGTCTGGGCTTCGGCGGTACTGGTCATCGTGTTAGTGGCCGGTATCCTGGGCATGGTGCTGGTGCGCGGTCTGCCCCACATCAGCTGGAAGTTCCTCACCACCACCGCCAGCGTCCTGAAAGGCACCGATGGTATCCTGCCTGCCATTCTCAACACGCTGTATGTCATTCTGCTGACATTACTGATCGTATTGCCACTGGGCGTGGGCGCGGCAGTCTACCTGACCGAATATGCCCAGAACCGCAAACTGATTGCGATCATCGAGTTCACTAACGAGACGCTGGC
>CALDLZ010000224.1 GCA_937915335.1 uncultured Faecalibacterium sp. | reverse complement strand
TCTCGGCGTGTTGTACGCGGAGGGGTCCCGCCGCTACCTCGAGGCCCTCTCTACCTATACCCGCCGCCGGATGACCCAGGCCGAAAAGGCACAGGTGGACGAGATCCGTTATGTTCCCGCCGCGTTGGCTCTGCACCAGCGGCCCGGCGTGCCCGGGATGCGCTCCACCTTCGGCACCATGACCGAGCTGCTGAACAGCCTGCGGCTCATGTTCTCCCGGCTGTCTCATTATCCCTGCCCCAAGTGCGGGTGCATGGTGCCGCCCAGCGTGAATATCGCGGCGGAAATTCCGCTCTACTGCCCCAGCTGCGGGGCCGAGGTTCCGGTATTGGGAGCAGAGCAGTTTGCCTTTAACAGCACCGGGGCCTGCCCCTGCTGTGAGGGCACCGGCATTGTTCGGGTGGTGGATGAATCCACCCTGGTGCCGGACGAGAGCCTTTCCATCAACGAGGGGGCGGTGCTGCCCTGGCAGACCCTGATGTGGTCCCTGATGAAGGAGATCGCCGAAAAGATGGGCGTGCGCACCAACGTGCCCTTCCGGGAACTGACCCCGAAAGAACGGGATATCGTGTTCCACGGCCCCGCCGAGAAGGTGCACCTGATTTATCAGAACAGCAAGACAGGTGCGGCGGGCGAGATGGATTTCACCTACTTCAATGCCGTCTATACCGTGGAAAACGCCCTTGCCAAGGTGACCGATGAAAAGGGCATGAAGCGGGTGGAAAAATTTCTCAAGCAGGGCCCCTGCCCCGAGTGCGGCGGTTCCCGGCTGAACGCCGCCGCCCGGGCTCCCCGTCTGCGGGGCATCGGACTGGCCGATGCCTGCCGCATGACGCTGGACGAGCTGGTGCAGTGGGTGGACGGCGTGCCCGCTTCCCTGCCTGAAGAGATGCGTCCCATGGCCGAGAGTATCCGCGAATCCTTCCGTTCCACAGCGGCCCGCCTGCTGGATCTGGGGCTGGGCTACCTCTCCCTTGACCGCGAGGCCGCCACCCTTTCCACGGGCGAGCGCCAGCGGGTACAGCTGGCCCGCTCGGTGCGCAACCGCACCACCGGCGTGCTCTATGTGCTGGATGAGCCTTCCATCGGCCTGCATCCTTCCAACATCGAGGGTCTGCGGGGCGTGATGCACGACCTGATCGCCGACGGCAACTCCATCGTGCTGGTGGATCACGATACCGAGATTTTGCGGGATGCCGACTGGCTCATTGAGATGGGCCCCGGTGCCGGTGAAAACGGCGGCACCATCCTGACCCAGGGCACTGTGGCTGAGGTGGCCCAGAACCCTTCCTCCCGCATCGGGCCCTTTCTCGCCGACCTGCACACCCTTTCGGCCCGCGCACGCGCGCCGGAAGCCGAGCTCTTCGCTCAGGGCACCATCACCCTGCACACCAAAGCCATCCACACCGTCAAGCCGTTGGAAGTCAGGCTGCCCAAGGGACGGCTGATCGCTGTCACCGGCGTGTCGGGCTCCGGCAAGACCACGCTGGTACTGGAAAGCCTCATCCCCGCACTGGATGCCGCCGCCAGGGGC
>CALDLZ010000223.1 GCA_937915335.1 uncultured Faecalibacterium sp. | reverse complement strand
CCTCTTTTTCTGTCAGGGTATGCTCTACAACAGGCTCCGGTTCCGGGGTCGGCGTGGGTTTCGGATCAGGCTTCACCTCACTCCAATGTGCGTAGATCTTCATATCCTCGGTGATCTTCTGGCTGAAATCAAACGGTTCGCCGCCCTCTTTTGCGGTATACCAGCCTTCAAATCGATATCCTTCCGCTGTCGGATCACTGGGTCGGACAGCCTGCTCTCCATACTGTACCACCTGACTGCTTCCTTCTGCCTGACTGCCGCAGTCAAAGCTCACAGTGTGGGCGCAGTAGAAATGTGCCGGATCGTTCAACATGGGATTTTCCTGTGCAAAATTATCTTTCTTTACAAGTTCATCCCACTGTGTTTTGGTTCCCGTATAATGCACTTCATTTAATCTTTCCTTTGCACTCTGATAGCCGAAGTAAAATGCACCATAGCCTATGATTTGCACGCTC
Source organism: uncultured Faecalibacterium sp. (assembly GCA_937915335.1). Lineage (GTDB taxonomy): Bacteria > Bacillota > Clostridia > Oscillospirales > Ruminococcaceae > Faecalibacterium. The sequence continues at coordinate 1,223 of CALDLZ010000223.1, read as the reverse complement.
CTTGGAATCGTCACGCTTTCAGTATTGGAACAGTATGTAAAGGCACTCGGGCCAATTGAAATAACAGAATCCGCAATTTCTACTTTTCGCAATTGACCACAATATGCAAACGCACCTGCTCCAATCGAAACCACAGAATAGCCGTTTACAGTCGAGGGAATCACTGCATCCGCTGCCGAAGCCGTGGTAGAAAACCGCGTCAGCTCCACGGTATTGTCATCGAGCGGCGTAAAGGTGTAAGTATCCACACCATCATTATCTGGCTCTGTCACCGTAAAGGGTGCCGCCGCTGTATTCCCTGTCTCTGCCGCAAATGCGGACACGGGCATCAGCCCCAAAATCATTCCCAGAACCAGCAAAACACTGGTGAATCTTCTGAACTCTTTCATCCTAAGACCTCCCTGCATTTTCTGCAAGAATCATTTTGCAGCGCTGATTATATCCATTTCCGGGGGTCTGTCAAGGTTTCAAAGCCAAAATTTTGGTGTTCTTGCACAGTTTCGCAAAAGTTTTTTCGTCACCTTATATAAGTTCAAAGGTCACACGCAAACTGGTCTCTCCAAAAAATTTTTATGAAATTTGAAAATTTCCTCTTGACTTCAGGACAATGACGTGATAAAATCCAGCCAAACCAGTGAGAGGGCATAAGTACCTCCGCAATCCCCTGCTTTTACAGAGAGTGCCGGACACGCTGAGACCGGTGCAAGGCAGCTGCGGGCGGGAATGGGCCCTTGAGGGCAAACCGAACTGCTTTTGCACAGTAGGGGCGACGGAGAGCGTCTTCGTTAACAAAGCCGGTATGTGTTGGCATATCACGAGAGGGCGGGGTCGTTCCCGCCAATGTTGGGTGGCACCGCAGGAGTGTACGATTTTTCCGCTCTTGTCCCAATGCACGAACGTGTTTTGGGACAGGAGCGTTTTTTATTTCCTGTCCCGCAGCAAAGGGCAAAACGCCCGGAAAGGACAGGCAAACTATGAAAACCGAAGCGAACATCCCGTACAAAATTTACCTCGACGAAGCAGAGCTGCCCACCGCATGGTACAATGTGCGGGCCGATATGAAGAACAAGCCCGCCCCGCTGCTGAACCCCGGCACCCTCAAGCCCATGACCGCCCAGGAGCTGGACGGCGTGTTCTGTGACGAGCTGGTGCAGCAGGAAATGGATGATACCACCGCCTATATTCCCATCCCGGATGAGATTCGGGAATACTACCGGATGTAC
>CALDLZ010000222.1 GCA_937915335.1 uncultured Faecalibacterium sp. | reverse complement strand
GATCGGCGTGATCACCGCACTTCTGGTGGCGGCTTATTCCTCCGTCAAGGATAAAAAGACCGCCATGGGCTTTGAACGTAACATGGAGGACGGCGAAATTCTCCGCCGCCTTGCCAAGTACGCCCGGCCCTATCTGGGTAAGTTCCTCATCGTGGGCGTGCTGATGCTCTTCTCCATCGCTTACGATATCATTTCACCCCTCATCGTGGGCCGCATTGAGGAACTGGTGGCTGGTGATTTTGACCTCCACGCCCTCTTCCTGGGTGTGGCCGTCTATGCGGGCGTGCTGGTGTTCTCCATGGGCAGCACCTATCTGCAGGCGGTCATCCTGCAGCGGGTGGGCCAGCGCATCATCTCCGACCTGCGCGAGGATCTGTTCAGCCACATCGAATCGCTGGCACACGAGCAGCTGAACGATATCCCCGTGGGCAAGCTGGTCACCCGTGTAACCAATGATACCAACGCCATCTCCATGATGTTCACGAACCTGCTGGTGCAGCTGGCCAAGAACGCCTTTGTCATTCTGGGCATTCTGGTGGCCATGCTCTGTCTGAACTATGAGCTGACGCTGATGGTGCTCTGCTTTGTGCCCTTCATCGTGATTTTTACGGGGATCTTCCGCAAGTTTTCCCGCAGGGCCTACCGCAAGGTCAAGGATGCCACCACCGACATCAACACCTACCTTTCCGAGAATCTGTCCGGCATCAAGGTCACCCAGATCTTTGGCCGCGAGGACGAGAAGATGGCCGACTTCCGCCAGAAGAGTCAGACCCTCGCCAAAGCCAGCCAGGAGCAGATCTTCGTGTTCGGCGTGTTCCGGCCGCTGGTGTATATGCTCTACATCAGCTCGATTTTGTGCCTGTTCTATCTGGGCGGCATGGGCCACCTGGACCATGTGAGCTTTATGGGGCAGACCATTTCCAGCGGCACTATCGTCACTTTTTATATGTACATCTCCAAGTTCTTCACCCCCATCCAGAACCTGGCCGAGCAGTTCAACTGGCTGCAGTCGGCGCTGGCTTCCTCCGAGAAAGTATTCTCCATCATGGACATCGAGCCGAAGATGCAGGATGCCCCGGATGCCATCGAGTTGGACGAGGTGAAGGGCGAGATCGAGTTCAAGGATGTCTGGTTCAGCTACATCCCCGGCGAGTGGGTGCTGCAGGGCGTTTCTTTCCATGTGAATCCACGCCAGACCGTGGCTTTTGTGGGATCCACCGGCTCCGGCAAGAGCACGATCCTGTCCCTCATCTGCCGCAACTACGAGTTCCAGAAGGGTGAGATCCTGATCGACGGCATCGATATCCGCAAGATCAAGATTGCGTCCCTGCGCAGGCACTTCGGTCAGATGCTGCAGGACGTGTTCCTCTTCTCGGGCACCATCCGCTCCAACATCGTCCTGCGGGAAGAGGGCATTCCCGACAGCGAGATCATGGAGGTCTGCCGCTACGTCAACGCCGACAAGTTCATCAATAAGCTCGACCACGGGCTGGATGAAGAGGTACGGGAGCGCGGCAACAACTTCTCGGCTGGTCAGCGGCAGCTGCTCAGCTTTGCCCGTACCATCATCCACAAGCCCTGTGTGATGATCCTGGACGAGGCCACCGCCAACATCGACACCGAGACGGAGGCCCTCATTC
>CALDLZ010000221.1 GCA_937915335.1 uncultured Faecalibacterium sp. | reverse complement strand
GTCTGACAATGAAGACGGATGAATGGAAAAAGATGCTTAGCCGGATAGAGATGGAGGGAACAGACGATGGCACGAAAGAGTAGAAAAAATCTCCCGCAGCCGGAACAGGCGGCAGCTTCTGTGTTGCTCCCGGAACTGGAAGAAGCAAAAATACCTGCGGCAATCTATGGGCGGCTTTCTGTTGAGGATGAAGAAAAAGAAGAAAGCATGGAAACGCAGATCGCGCTGGTGCAGGATTATATCAATCGCAGCAGTGAACTGAGTTATGTGGACACCTACTTCGACAATGGCTTTACGGGAACAAATTTTAAGCGGCCAGCATTTACCCGCCTGATGAACGATGTGCGGCAGAAGAAAATTAAGTGCATCGTGGTGAAAGACCTCTCGCGCTTTGGTCGCAACTATCTGGAAGCAGGATACTATATCGAAACGGTGTTCCCATTTTTGGGGATTCGATTGATTGCTGTTACAGATAATTTTGACAGTACGCGCAAAGAGGACATGGAAAGTCTGGCTCTCCCGATTCGGAATATGGTCAACGCAATGTACGCGAAAGACATATCTAAAAAGATATGGACTTCTTTGCAGCGTAAGAAAGAAGCAGGCTATGCAGTCGGAAACGATGCTCCGTATGGCTATATTCGGAATCCCATGACAAAGCGTAATGAAATTGACCCGGAAGCTGCATTTTATGTGCAGTTGATTTTCCAGTGGGAACTGATGGGGGTGCCAATTTTTGAAATCGCCCGACGAATGACATTGCTGCAGGTTCCGACTCCACGGGAGTGGCATAGAAAAATGGTTGAGGGGAAAGAAGTGCTTACCTATAAAAAGTGGGGCGTAACCACGATCCGGCACATTCTGGAAAATCAAACCTATGTGGGCGATACCATCAACAATAAAAGTACACAGAAGTTATTCGCAGGACAGGACAGGCGCGACCTTCCCAAAGAGCAGTGGTATGTGGCAAAGAACACACATCCAGCTATCATCGCAAGGGATGATTTTGAAAAGGTGCAAAAAATCTTGAACAAGAATCGAGTAGTATTCCAGACGGTAAGAGCAAAGTCGGAGCAGATTCGGGCAGAATATCAGAATGACCTTGCAGGAATGGTGTTTTGCGCAGACTGCGGCAGACAGATGGAGTTTGAACGACTGCCGCATGGAGCGGAGGAAAGTAAAAAGGTCTGCTATTACATCTGCAAGGCAAGGCAGGCAGACGATAAGTGCATCGGCCACCAGATTCCAGAAAAACTGCTGAAAGCCCTGATAATGGATCAGCTGCATTTGTTCATTGTCCAGCTGAGCGATAAACGGAAGGTGCTGGAAGAATTGCAGAAAATCGAGGATGTGCAGAATCCCGTCTACCGTGCAAAGGGCGAAATTATGAGCCTGACCGATAAAGTTAGCCAGATGGCCAAGAAACGGGAACAGCTTTATGCGGACTATGTGGCTGGTGTGGTGGATTCCGAAGATTACCAACTGATTCGGGAAGATTATTCCAGACAATACGATGGCCTGCGAGCTGCGCTGCAGGAAGCAGAGAACAAAAAAACGGAAGTGGAACGACAAATCGAAGAATACATGAATATGACTTCTCATTTGGAAGAACATCTGGACAACTTTGAATTTGACATTCAGTTGGTAAAATCCCTTGTGCAGAAAATCGAAGTGAGTGCAGACAAGCGGATTCGGATTGTTTTTGGATTTCAGGATGTGTTTACAGAACTTGGAAAGGAGAGTGCAGAAACATGATTGCAGCGTATCAGCGTATTTCAAGGGCTGATGGCGATCTGGGCAAAGGTGGCAAAGATAAGAGCAACAGCATTGAAAACCAGAAAGAACTGATCCTGCGGTATATCTCCTGCAAAGAAAGCCTGCAAAATGTGCCTGTGATGGATTTTGTAGATGACGGCTACACAGGCAGCAATTTTGATAGACCTGGATTCCAGCAGATGATGGATGGTGTTCGCAATGGCAAGATTGATACCATCATCGTGAAAGACCTTTCCCGGTTTGGCCGTGATTATATCGGCGTGGGGGAGTACATGGAGCAGATTTTTCCTCTGCTGGGTGTCCGGCTCATTGCCATCAATGATAACTATGACAGCAATAATTATAAAGGTACAACGCTGGGCATGGATGTAATTGTCAGTAATCTGGTAAATACCATGTACTGCCGGGATGCAGGAAAGAAACTGCGGACTGCCAATCAGGTCAAGTGGCGTAAAGGCATCACAACGGCATCTGCTGCACCGTTCGGCTATCAGTTCGACCCGGACAAAAAGGGCGCATTTATAATCGACCCGCCAGCAGCAAAAATCGTGCGGCGTATTTTCGACCTTGCGATTCTGGGGCTGGGAACAAGAGATATAGCGATGATGCTGAATGATGAAAGTGTTCCTGTCCCGAGCGTATATAACAAAGAAAATAAGGCGTATGGCAAGGAAACGACCTATACCATAGCTCCTGTGATCTTATGGGATAGTTCTCGCGTTTGGAAAATCCTCACGGCGTATGTGTACACCGGGGCGATGGTTTTGGGCAAAACCAAAACACTGATTTCCGGCAAAAGCATTATCCGAACGGTTCCCAAAGGGCAGCGGTACATTACAGAGGGAACCCATGAAGCAATCGTAAGTCGTGAAGAATTTGAAAAAGCGCAGCTTGTCATAAAGAGCAACAGCCATAAAGTGCTGATGGGCGGCGTGGACTTCCCGCTAAAAGGAAAAGTCCGCTGCGGAAATTGCAGGCGAGTGATGGCGCACAATTTTAAACAGGTTGTGCCGACATTCTGGTGCAGAGAGGGCTTGGAACTGGTTGGGCAGACCCAATGCACATCTGAGATATTTCAGGTCAGTGATATTGAAAGTGCCGTCTTTCAGGCACTGAAAAGGGAACTCTCTCTGCTGGATTCCCTTTATGGTGATATTCAAAAGGAAGAGCAGGATTTGAAAGAGGCCCAC
>CALDLZ010000220.1 GCA_937915335.1 uncultured Faecalibacterium sp. | reverse complement strand
GGGCTGATCCTCGACCCGCCTGGCAATTGGGAAAGGGCAAATTCTTTTCCCCGCCTGTGCGGGGGTGATCCCCGCCGTGACACCGCAAAGTATCTGGACACCATCTTTTCCCCGCCTGTGCGGGGGTGATCCCGGTCGGTGCGGGTGTATCTCAACCTCACATCGCTTTTCCCCGCCTGTGCGGGGGTGATCCCCAAGGCAGAACCTAATACCTGATAAAGAGCAGCTTTTCCCCGCCTGTGCGGGGGTGATCCCGGCGTTGGGGTCAACGGTCACGGAAATGTTGGCTTTTCCCCGCCTATGCGGGGGTGATCCTAAAAGCCCACTGGCCGTCCGGGGTGTCAGAGGCTTTTCCCCGCCTATGCGGGGTGATCCCGGTACGAACGTGAAAAGAGGCGCACACAATATCTTTTCCCCGCCTGTGCGGGGGTGATCCTGGGAAGGCGAATTACAAGAACGCTTGCAAAGTGTTCCCTGCCTTGCAGGGATAATTTATAAGAAAGAAGGTGAGAGTATGGATGAAATGACAACACCGGAACTGAACAGCTATCTTGAGTTGATTGCAAAGCTGGTTGAAGCAACGGCCAAAACGCCAGCGGATGCCGCAAGGATTGTGCGGGAGAGTAAGGTTTGATAATCCCTGCACTAGCAGGGGTGATCCGTCGTCACCAATATCATCACCGATGTTTGCTAGGCTCTCCCTGCTTTGCGGGGGTACTCCACACTAGGAGTAGAGTCCGAGGTAGAACGATTTTATTTCCCCGCCCATGCGGGGGTGATCCCTCTTTGAATTTGTCTGCCCGGAAGCCACTGTACTTTTCCCCGCCTTGCGGGGAGGCTCCATGGAACAATGGGCGCAACGCTGGAGTGTTCAAGCTGAACCTGTGGATGCGGAAGCAAATCAGAAGAAAGAAGGTGAAACAATGGAACGGGAATACGAAGCATTATTCAGAGCGATTCTAGAACTTATCGACAAATGCGACACGATTGAAGAATTACGTGAAAGCGTGAAGCGTATCATGGCTGAAGATTAAGCTGAGACGCATGATTCCCCGCATTTGCGGGGATGATTCTAACTACAATGCCTACACTGGGGAGGACAAAACCTTTCCCTGCATTGCGGGGGTAATCCGTACCTATCAAATATAAGGACTTGGCAGACGAGCTTTTCCTTGCATTGTGGGGATGATCCCACCGGGCAGCTTCCGCAGCCTTTTTGGCACGGCTTTTCCCCGTCTTGCGGGGGTGCTCCTAGTGCCGCCAGTACATGAGCCATTTGGGCACGAATTTCCCCGCCTTGCGGGGTCTATCCTCATTGACAAGCCTGTGCAAAAAGCAGATAATAGACTTATCTTAATAGGGAGTGAGGGAAAGCGTATGCTGTATTTTGAAAACGATTACTGCGAGGGTGCCCATCCGGCGATTTTGCAAAAGCTGGTGGAGACCAACTTTGAGAAGGTGTCGGGCTACGGCACCGACCCCTACTGTGCCAGCGCAAAGGAGAAGATCCGCACGGCCTGTGGAGCGCCGGATGCTGATGTCTGGTTCATCTCGGGCGGTACCCAGAGCAACGCCATCGTGATTGCATCGATGCTGCGCCGCTGGGAGGGTGTGCTGGCCGCGTCCACCGGCCATGTGGCTGCTCACGAGGCAGGTGCCATCGAGTTCACGGGTCACAAGGTCATCGGCTTGCCCCACACGAACGGCAAACTTGCCGCTGAGACCGTTGAGGACTGGTGCAAGACCTTCTATGCCGACGGCAACATGGATCACCTCGTGTTCCCGGGCATGGTGTACATCTCCCATCCGTCCGAGTACGGCACCCTGTACACCAAGGCAGAACTGGAAGCGCTGTCTGCCGTCTGCCACAAGTACCACATGCCGCTGTTCATGGACGGTGCCCGTCTTGGCTATGGTCTGGCTGCCGAGGGCACCGATGTGACCCTGGCCGACGTGGCCCGCTTGACCGATGTGTTCTACATTGGCGGCACCAAGGTTGGAGCGCTCTGTGGCGAGGCTGTCGTGTTCCCTCACGGCGCGCCGGCTCACTTTATGACCATGGTCAAGCAGCAGGGCGCTCTGCTGGCAAAGGGCCGTCTGCTGGGCATCCAGTTCGACGTGCTGTTTACCGATGATCTGTACCAGACCATCAGCAAGAACGCCATCGAGACCGCTGCCGTGCTCAAGAAGGGCCTGGCCGAGAAGGGGTACCAGTTCTTCATGGATTCGCCCACGAATCAGGTGTTCATTGTGCTGTCCAACGAGCAGCTGGCTGCTCTGGAAGGCAAGGCAAAGTTCGGCTTCTGGGAGAAGTATGACGACACCCACACGGTGGTGCGCATTGCCACCAGCTGGGCTACCCGGATGGAAGAAGTCAAGCAGCTGCTGGAGCTGATGTAAGGCGTACACACCAAACAAAGGCAATGCTCTTTGTGCAGGATGCGGGTTGTATTTCCACTGCCGGTATGGTATTCTTAATAAAATAATGAAGAATGCACGCTGTGCATTATGGAAGGATGGTTTGTACTATGGGTTTTTTTGACAAACTTTTTGGCGGCAAAGCTGCATCCGAGACGAAATTTTCCGGCGAGAAGATGACGGTCAAGACCCCCATCGACGGCAAGGTGATCCCGCTGGAGCAGTTGCCCGATGAGACCTTCGCCTCTGCAATTCTTGGCCCCGGCTGCGGCATCGAGCCCACCGGTGACACCGTGTATGCTCCTTTTGACGGCACGGTTACGCAGGTGCCCGAGAGCCTGCACGCCGTTGGCATGATGAGCGATGACGGGATTGAGCTGCTGATCCACGTTGGCATGGATACCGTCGAGATGAAGGGCAAGGGCTTTACCTCCCTGACCAAGGAAGGCACCAAGGTCAAGGCCGGCACCCCGCTGCTGAAGGTGGATCTGGAAGCCATCCGTGCCGCCGGTCATCCCACCGCGACGGCGATTATTGTTACCAACAGCG
>CALDLZ010000219.1 GCA_937915335.1 uncultured Faecalibacterium sp. | reverse complement strand
CGACCATGTTATCACAACAGTCTGCGAGCACAACTCCGTTCTGCGGCCTCTCTACCGTCTGCAAAAGCAGGGGGCGGAGATAAGTTTTGTGGGCGTGGATGCAAATGGCGTGCTCTGCTATGAGCAGTTCAAACAGCTGCTCCGCCCCAACACCAAGGCGATCATTGTTACCGGGGCTTCCAATGTTACCGGCAACCAGACAGACCTTGCCTTTGTATCGACCTTTGTCAAAAAACACGGCCTGTTGTTCATCGTGGATGCCGCCCAGACAGCGGGTGCTAAGCCGATAGATGTTCAATCGCTGGGAGTGGATGTCCTCTGTTTTACCGGGCACAAGGCGCTTTTGGGCCCCCAGGGCACCGGTGGATTATATGTCCGGCCCGGTCTGGCTGTTGTACCTCTCGTGGTAGGCGGCAGTGGGATCCACAGCTTTGATGAGACCCATCCCACCGAAATGCCCACGGCGTTGGAAGCCGGAACGCTGAATGTTCCGGGTCTTGCCGGTCTTGGGGCTGGTGTGCGCTGGATTTTGCAACAGGGCGTAGAGACACTGGAAGCCAGAGAGGCCGCACTGGCTCGTCAGTTTTATGAAATTGTGCGAGATATTCCCGGTGTGCAATGCTACGGGGACTTTAACGCTCCTCGTGTGCCCATCGTCTCGCTGAATCTGGCGGGAGAGGATTCCGCCCGGGCAGCGGATATGCTGTGGGAGGATTACGGCATCTGTGTGCGGGCCGGTGCTCACTGCGCCCCACTCATGCACAAGGCACTGGGCACTGTGGAGCAGGGCATTGTGCGGTTCAGCTTCTCTCATACCAACACCGAAGAGGAAGTACGCACCGCCGCCCAGGCAGTACGTGCACTGGCAGAGGAATAAACCATGCGTTCCAAGAAACCTTATATCGTGCTTTCCTTCCGCACCACGGTGGAAGCCATGGCGTGGGAAAAGCACTGTGAAGCCGAACAAATTCCCGGGCGGCTCATCCCGCTGCCCCGGGAGATTTCTGCCGGGTGCGGTCTTGCGTGGCGGATGCCGCCCGAGGATTGGCAGTTGTGGCAGGGCTGTATCGACCCTGCCGCCTATGATGCCGTTGCGACGGTAGAACAATAAACAAAAAGGAGAATTGGATGGGAAACCGTTCTTTTTTCAATGCACTGAATGACCCGGCAGGGGATTTTCTGTTGGCCACTGTCATAGACGGCCCGGCACAGGGGGCAAATATTTTTCTCCGGGGCAGTGCGCCGGTCTGGCCGGAGCCGCTGTCCTCCTTCTGGGCAGAGAACTGGCCCGTGCTGGAGGCTGTGACCACAAGCGGAACCATTGAATTGGCACGGCAGCGTGTCTTTGTGGAGCGCTTCGGCGCGGCCCCGCAGCTCGTTGTCTGCGGCGGCGGCCATGTGGGCGTGTCGGTGGTCCAGCTGGCAAAGCTGCTGGGGATGCCGGTCACTGCGATGGAAGATCGTCCCGAGTATGCCGATGATTTGCGCAGCGCCGGGGCGGATACCGTACTCTGTCAGCCTTTTGAGCAGGGTCTTGCGCGGATTTCCGGCGGACAGGAGTGCTATTTTGTAGTGGTCACCCGTGCCCACAGCTATGATGTGGGCTGCCTGCGCTCCATCCTGCAAAAGCCCGCCGCCTATGTTGGCATGATGGGCAGCAGGGGCCGCAGTGCGCTGGTGCGCACCCAGCTGGCTGAAATGGGGCTGCCCCAGGCCCGCATTGATGCCCTTCATGCACCCATCGGTCTTGCCATCGGCAGCAAGACAGCGGAGGAAATCGCTCTTTCCATCCTGGCCGAGATCGTTTCCATCAAGAGCAAGCGCCAGCAGACCGAAGGTTTTTCCCCGGCACTGCTGACAGCCATGCAGCATCAGAATATCCATGCTGTGCTGGTGACCATCGTTGCACGCCATGGCTCCATGCCCCGGGAGGTGGGTTCCAAAATGTTGGTTCTGCCTGATGGCTCCACGGTGGGCAGTGTGGGCGGCGGAATCATGGAATATCGCACCCAGCAGCTGGCACAGAAAATGTTGGCTGAAAACACGCCTGCCTGCCAGCTGGCCGCTTTCACCACAGAGGGAGCCAGCGATGCTGCGGCCATTGCGGCCTGCGGCGGCTCGATGGAGGTTTTTTTGCAGCGGATCAAACCGGAGGAATAAGCGATGAAACGTGATGATCTGATCGTTGTACGGGGCGGGGGAGACCTTGCCACCGGCGTGGTACACAGGCTCTGGTCTGCTGGCCTGCGGGTTCTGGTGCTGGAAACTGCCAACCCCGCCGCTATCCGTCGGCAGGTGTCCCTCTGTGAAGCCGTGTATGAGGGTGAGACCACCGTGGAAGGGATGCGTGGCATCCGGGTGGAAACGCTGGCCGAGGCAGAGACCGTCTGGGCGCGGAACGCTGTGCCCATTCTGGTAGACCCCAAGGGTGACTGCCTGCCGCAGGTAAAGCCCGCTGTACTGGTGGATGCCATCATTGCCAAAAAGAATCTGGGAACCACCCGGGAAATGGCCCCGCTGACCATCGCATTGGGTCCGGGCTTTACAGCCGGACGGGATGTGGATGTGGTGATAGAGACCAAGCGCGGCCATAAGCTGGGCCGCATCATCCGGGAGGGTTCTGCTGCGCCCAACTCGGGTATACCGGGCATCATCGGCGGCTATGGCGCCGAGCGTGTGCTCCACGCACAGGCTGAGGGTATTTTCCGCAACTTGCATTCCATCGCTGATTTTGTAGAGGAAGGCGAGGAAGTGGCCGAAATCGAGACTCCGGAGGGTCAGCGTCTGCCTGTCGTAACCCAAATCTCTGGCATCCTACGGGGTCTGCTGCGGGACGGTTACCCGGTGACCAGGGGGTTCAAGGTGGCAGATGTGGACCCCCGTCGTGCCGAGTTGGAAAATTGCTTTCTCATCTCGGATAAGGCCCGCTGCATTGCAGGCAGTGTGCTGGAGCTCATTGCCGCACAGTGCTGGCAGTAACAAAGGCACGTTAAAAGCCGCCGGTTTCTCGCTTTGAGAAACCCAGCGGCTTTTGCTCTTTTATGAGTCAGCCCACCTCTTCGGTCAGCTTGGTAATGAGCATCTGATAGATCTCATTGCCCTTGAGGATGAACTGCTTCTTGACAAGATCTGCACTCAACCGGTCAGGCGTACCGATATCCAGACAGAACAGCTCCTGATCCAGTGCTTTGATGGTACAGCGGATGGAGCAGTGGCCGTCCGGCTTTTCGGTGATGCGGGCACTGTACTCGGCTTCCTTCCGGGCCCAGGTCTGGCTGCGCAAAACAGCGGCCACGGCACGCTCCCGTACACTGCGGGGCAGGTCGTAAGCCAACTCCTGCGCAACCTTGCGCCCTTTTTCGGTGATGGAATAGCGCTCATCCTTCAGCGTGACCAGCTGCTGGCGGGTGATATCATCCAGGCAGGAGCCAATCTCAAAATAATTGACCAGCTGCTCTTCCATCAGTGCGTTTTCAATCTCAGTCCGGGTGATCGGCCCGGCGTTTTTCACCAGATAACACAACAGCAACCGGATCTCCGTGCTGTCGGTCAGCCCACCGGGACGAACACCGGCGGTAAAAGCATCGTTGGCGGTCATCGTTCTGCACATCCCCCTGTATTTCAAATTGCTGTCCGGCCCTGCACATGGCGGGCCGCATAAAAAATCATTTTCTTATAGTATAAAGGGTTTCAGGCCGGATTGCAAGCCGCAACCGCAAAATCCGTCTCAATGCGCTTGCGGCTTGTAGGAGTCGAATAGAGCCAGTGGTCGATATGTCCCTCGGTGATGAAATACCGCAGCTCGAACCGGTGGCTCTGGTTCAGGCTGTGGTTGACGATGACCAGCTTGATCTTCATCTTATCGGGCAGGATGTTCTTGATGTAGACACTCACCGCCTGCCCGGGGTGCAGGTCGGGGCAGCTCTCGGCAAGGCCAGCCAGATTGGGTGCGATCTCCACAAAGGTGCCGTACTCTTCCACGCTCCGCACGATGCCCACCACCGTCTCGCCCACGGTGAAACCGGAGGCGTTCTCTTCCCAAGTGCCCAGCAGCTCCCGGATGGTCAGTACAAACCGCCCCTGTACATCCCGGCTCTTGATAGCGCACAGGATCTGCTGACCGACGCTCACCCGGTCGGCGGGGGAGGAGATGCGGCTGACTGACATACAATCGATGGGCAGCAGGGCGCTGATGCCGCATCCTACGTCGCAGAATGCCCCGAATGGCTCGATATGGGTCACAGTGCAGGGCAGGATATCGCCCGGCTGTAAGGTGTCGAGATATTCCGCCTTGCACATCCTCTGAGCTTCGGCCCGGGAGAGCAGATAATAAGGCTGGCCGTTTTCATCGGTTTCCAGCCCTTCGATGACAAAGCAGGTGGGCCGCCCTACCCGTGT
>CALDLZ010000218.1 GCA_937915335.1 uncultured Faecalibacterium sp. | reverse complement strand
CACGTCCTTGCGCATGGCCTTGACGGTCTCGCGAGCGATGATCTTGCCGCCGATGGCGGCCTGCACGGGGATCTCGAACAGGGTGCGGGGAATGTTGTCCCGCAGCTTTTCGCAGATGCGGCGGCCCTTGGCGTAAGCGTTGTCCCGGAACACGATCATGGAGAGGGCATCCACGGGGTCGCCGTTGAGCAGGAAGTCCAGCTTGACCAGATCGCTCTCACGATACTCCTTGAACTCGTAGTCGTAGCTGGCGTAACCGCGGCTGCGGCTCTTGATGGCATCGAAGAAATCGTAGACGATCTCACCCAGAGGCAGGGCATAGTGCAGATCGACACGGACATCGTCCATGTACTTCATATCAATGAGCACGCCGCGCTTCTGCTGGCACAGGTCCATCAGGCTGCCGACGTAATCGTTGGGGGTGTACAGGTGAACATCCACAAAGGGCTCCTCCTGCTTGACGATGTTGGAAGGGTCGGGATAGTTGGAGGGGTTATCGATCATCTCCACGGTGCCGTCGGTCATGGTCAGGCGGTAGCGGACGCTGGGAGTGGTGGTGATGATGTCGAGGTCAAACTCACGCTCGAGACGTTCAGTGATGATCTCCATGTGGAGCAGGCCCAGGAAGCCGCAGCGGAAGCCGAAGCCCAGCGCGGCACTGGTTTCCAGCTCAAAGGTCAGGGAGGCATCGTTCAGCTGCAGCTTTTCCAGCGCGTCCTTCAGGTCGGGGTACTTGGCACCGTCGGCGGGGTAGATGCCGCAGAACACCATGGGCTTGACCTGACGATAGCCGGGCAGGGCCTCGGGGGTGGGGTTGTCCGCCAGCGTGACGGTGTCGCCCACACGGGTATCCTGCACGGTCTTGATGCTGGCGGTCAGGTAGCCGACCTCACCGGCCTGCAGCTGGTCGCAGGGGGTCAGGCTGGTAGCGCCCATGTGGCCCACTTCCACCAGCGTGAACTGCGCGCCGGTGGCCATCAAGCGGATGGTGTCACCGGGCTTGACGGTACCCTCGAACACACGGATGTAGACGATGACACCCTTGTAGCTGTCGTAGATGCTGTCGAAGATCAGGGCCTTGAGGGGAGCGTCCGGGTCGCCGGTGGGGGCGGGGATGTCGCTGACTACCCGTTCCAGCACCTGATCGACGTTCAGGCCGGTCTTGGCGGAGACCCGGGGGGCATCCTGGCAGGGCAGGCCGATCACGTCCTCGACCTCCTGGGCTACCTCGTCGGGGTGAGCGCTGGGCAGGTCGATCTTGTTCAGGATGGGCACCAGCTCCAGATCATGCTCCAGGGCCATGTAGGTGTTGGCCAGGGTCTGGGCCTCCACGCCCTGGGTGGCGTCCACCACCAGGATGGCACCCTCGCAGGCGGCCAGACTGCGGCTGACCTCGTAGGCGAAGTCCACATGACCCGGGGTATCAATCAGGTTGAACTCATAGGTTTTTCCATTTTTAGCGGTGTAGTTCATGGTCACGGCACGGGCCTTGATGGTGATGCCGCGCTCTCGCTCGATGTCCATGTTGTCGAGGATCTGATCCTCCATGGTGCGCTCGTCCACGCTCTTGGTCAGCTCCAGGATACGGTCCGACAGGGTGGACTTGCCGTGATCAATGTGTGCAATGATGCAGAAATTTCGGATGTTGTCTCTTGCCATGTAATTCCTCCGGGAGAGTGTGTTAGTCGTTCAGGATCCAGTCCTCCACGGCAGCGATCGTGCCGTGTTCCAAATAAACGCGGGGCACCCGGCGGGAAACGCCGCAGAGCACCTCGTAGGTGATGGTATCGGTTTTGTGGGCGATGTCCTCCGCGCTGTCGCTGGCGATGCCGCCCCACAGGATGGCCTCGTCGCCCTCCTGCACCGTGTCCGGCACAGCGGAGACATCCACCATCATCTGATCCATGCAGACCCGGCCCAGTACCGGGCAGGGCGCGCCGTGGATCTCCACAATGCCCCTGCCGCAGCTCAGCTGGCGGGGGTAGCCGTCGGCATAGCCAGTGCAGAGGGTGGCCACCAACGTGGGCTTTTCCGCCGTGAAGCGGCGGCCATAGCTGGTGGACTGACCCGGCTGCAGCTCCTTGACCATGCTGACCACGGTCTTGAGCTTCATCACCGGCTTAAACTGACCGAAGCGCACCTCGTCGCTGGGGTCAAAGCCGTACAGGATGATGCCGGGGCGGGCCATGCAGTGCTCCCGGGGCAGGCCGGCGGGCCAGTCCGGGTGGAGCATGACCCCTGCCGAGTTGTCACAGTGGACGATGGCGGGCTCATGCCCGGCGGCCTTCAGGGCACGGTAAGCCTGCACAAAGAGCCGGTGCTGTTCGGTGGTATAGGCGACGTTTTCTTCTGCCGTGTCATCCGCCACCGAGAAATGCTGGAACAGGCCGGTCATTTCCAAACCGGGCAGGGTGCAGGCAGTGAGGGCCTCAGAGATGGCGGCATCAAAATCCGTGCGCAGGGCAAAACCAATGCGGCCCATGCCGGTATCCACGGCCAGATGTACCTTGACCCGGCCCCCGGCGGCCACGGCGGCGTTACTCAGGGCATGGGCCTGAGGCAGAGAGTAGCAGGCCGCCGTGATGTCGTTCTGGATCAGGGCGGCGGCATACTCGGGCTGGACGTGGCCCAGGATCAGGATGGGCAGGGTCTGGCCGTCCCTGCGCAGCTGCAAAGCTTCGGCCAGACAGCTGACAGCCAGCCAGACCGCACCCTCCTGGGCAAAGACCCGGGCGCACTGGACGGCACCATGGCCGTAGCTGTCGGCCTTGACCACGGCGCAGAGAGGCAGACTGCCCGCCCGCTCCTTCACAGCGCGGAAATTATACCGCAGGGCATCGAGGTCGATCTCGGCCCAGACGTGTTTTTCAAAGCTTTGCCGCTGCATCTCTTTGGACATGGAAAACTTCTCCTTTTAACAATATCTTGTATAGTATAACACACTCGGCGGAAAAATTGTAGCGC
Organism: uncultured Faecalibacterium sp.; assembly: GCA_937915335.1. Taxonomy (GTDB): domain Bacteria; phylum Bacillota; class Clostridia; order Oscillospirales; family Ruminococcaceae; genus Faecalibacterium. Next base: position 10,611 of record CALDLZ010000218.1, on the reverse strand, counting down.
CGCAGGGGTAAATTCGACCTGCGGGACCAGAAAAACTTTTAGAAAATGCAATTTTCAAAATCACGAGATTTCAAGAGAATTTAAGAGATTTCGAGAGAATCAAAAAATTACGCTGAAAAAAACGCAAAAAGATGTTGACAGGCGCTTTTTTGTGTTGTATACTGACACTCGCGCCCCAAAGGCGCCTGAATCGTACCATAACACTTATCAGGAGGAAATAGATATGAGCACTACTCTCGTAAAGCCCGCTGAAGTCGAGCGCAAGTGGTATCTGCTCGACGCATCCGGCAAGAGCCTGGGTCACGTCGCTGCTGAAGCCGCTGTTCTGCTGCGCGGCAAGCAGAAGGTCAACTACACCCCCAATGTCGATTGCGGCGATTACGTCGTTGTCATCAACTGCGACAAGGCAGTTCTGACCGGCAAGAAGGCTGAGCAGAAGTTCCACATCACCCACAGCAAGTTCATCGGCGGCCTGAAGAAGACCCAGTACAGCAAGCTGATGGCTGAGCACAGCGATCTGGCTATGACCTACGCTGTCAAGGGCATGATTCCCTCTAACACCATCGGTGCCAAGGCTCTGACCCGCCTGCACTGCTACCAGGGTGCCGAGCACGCTCACGCAGCTCAGAAGCCCGAGAAGATCGAGTTCTAAGAAGGAGGCAATCGAATATGTACGAAACCAAATCCTATTTCTACGGCACTGGTCGTCGTAAGAATTCCGTTGCCCGCGTTCGCGTTTACACCGGCACCGGCAAGATCACTGTCAACGACCGTGACATCGACAATTACTTTGGTCTGGAGACCCTGAAGCTGATCGTCCGTTCTCCGCTGGTTCTGCTGGGCCTGGAGGGCAAGTATGATGTCGTCGTCCGCGTTTCCGGCGGCGGTGTTTCCGGCCAGGCTGGCGCTATCCGCCACGGCCTGTCCCGCGCCCTGCTGCAGCAGAGCGACGAGAACCGCGCTGTCCTGAAGAAGGCTGGCTTCCTGACCCGTGATCCTCGTATGAAGGAACGTAAGAAGTACGGTCTGAAGGCTGCACGTCGTGCTCCCCAGTTCAGCAAGCGCTGATTTTTCCGTATCGGATTTCTGGCAGTTCTGCTCCGGCAGGACTGCTTTTTTGTCGAGAAAAAACGCCCGGAGCATTCATGCGGTTTCCGCTAAATGTTCCGGGCGTTCGTATTTTTATTTACCCATTCTCCTGCCAGAACAGCCCGCCGGAGGTCTGGAACAGGGGCCAGGGGTTTATGCTCTTACTGCCGAGCTTGAAGTCCATGGTCAGCTCCTCGCCCAGCGCGCCGATGGCCTGCCCCCGCTCCACGGTCTGGTTACGAGTGACGGAAAGCTCCTGCAGGCCGTACAGGTAGCTGCGCACGCCACAGCCGTGGTCAATGACCACCGTGTTGCCGGTGAGGGCCAGATCGCCCGCAAAGACTACCACACCATTGGCCGGGGCGCGGCAAGGCTCACCGGGGATGGTGTAGAGTCTGGTGGAGTTGGAGCGGCTGCCCTGCTGGCCGTTCGTGACCTTGACCTGACCGAAATCCACCAGTGTCATGTAGTTTTCTGCCGGGCAGAGGAAGGCACCGGCCCAGAGCTTTTCCCGCACGGGCTGTTCGTACAGGGGCCAGATGTTGTTGCGGAACTCGGTGTTGGCGGCCTCCGTGGGGGCCGGTTCTGGCTCGACCTCCACCGTGCCGAAATCCTTTGGCAGAACAGTCAGCATCCGGGCAAAGGTCTCGCCGTTGACCGTGACATTTACCGTGTGCCCGCCTGCCGAAGCATTGTAGGCGGCGGGGATGTAGGCCCGCCAGCCGCTGCCCAGCCGGACGCACGGAACGCTGCCGAGGTCAGTCTCCACGTTGGGCGCTGTGTCGCCGGTCAGGCCGGTGATGGCCAGCGCCGCCACGCCGCCCTGTTCCAGCCGCTCGGTGGAAAGGGTGACTTCCGCACTGGCCTGCAGGGTGAACCGGAAGGAATAGCTATACCAGCCCGTGGGCTTGGCCGGGTGCTCCACGCCGAGATTCTTACGGATAGAGCCTGTGGTACCGCCCTCGAACTGAGTGGCAAGATAATCCTGCGGCAGCCGCCAGATGGTCAGCTTGGCCTTATAGCCGCCATTGGCGGGGAAGAGAAAGTCCTCGTACTGAGAGGCCGACCCTGCAAACACGATGCTGCCAATGTCGGTCTCGATGGTCAGAGTGGTGTAGCTGGCCCAATCGGGCAGAGTGAGCGCCGGGTGGGCATCGTAGAGGGTGCCCAGCTTCTGCACTGTCAGGGTCTCCGGGCTGGTGAACACCTTATCGAACACGCCGCCCAGCAATGGTACCTGCCAGGAAGAGCCGTTTGCCTCCAGCGCCTGCCCGCCGAACTGGGCATTTGCCGCCGGGCGAGAGCCCTCGCCGGTAAAGGAATAGCTGACGGCCATCACCGCGCCCAGCAGCACGACAACACCCAGGATGACCCCAATGACCCAGAGTAGAAAACGTTTCATGGTATGTACTCCTAACAAAAAGCGCACCCGGCCAGTCGGAAAAGACAAGCCGGGTGCGCCCTTTTTACTGTGTTCGGTTTATTCTGCAGCGTCCTCGGCAGGGGTCTCTTCTGCGGACTGCTCGGCAGCGGGCTCAACGGTCTCAGCCTTGTCCTCGCCAAACAGCAGGCGCTCGTACTCGTCCAGCTCCTTCTCGCGGCGGTGCAGATAGACAGCCACGGCGGCCAGCGCGCCAGCCACAGCAGCCAGCGTTGCGATAACAGCGATCAGACAGGATTTCTTCATGGGACACACTCCTTTTTTCGGTGGGGGACGATGGATTGTAAACACCTTTTTGGATATTATACCCGGAAAAGCGAAAAATTACAACCGAAAATGCAGAAATTTCATCAAACCGGGGCGGTTACAGAAGCTTTGTCAGCAGCAGTTTTTTGTAAGTCTTGAACGCGCCGGGTAGGGTATATTCCGTTTCCAGCCGGGTCTTATCGGCCCAGACACAGCCTGACGGGGCGGCCTGCGCCGGGACGTTGAGAAAATAGCCGCTCTGGTGCCACTCGATGTGGGTGAAGATATGCTTTGCCTTGGGCAGGGCGATGGGCCGCGCGCCGGTGCAGTCCAGCCCCAGCCCGGTGAGCCTGGCAACGGTCTCCCCAGCGGTGAGAGTGGCATCTTCCCAGAGGACGGGCTGCCACAGCCCCGCCAGCAGGCCCTTTTCGGGCCGCTGCTGGAGCAGCACCCGGCCCTCGTTCAGCACCAGAGCAACGGCCACCGGCGTGACACGCCGGGCCTTGGGCGGCGTTTTCTGGGGCAGGGAAAGGGCGGTGCCAGCGGCCCGGGCCCGGCAGAACTCACCCAGCGGGCACCGCTCGCAGAGCGGCGCGCCATTGGGCAAGCAGACCAGCGCGCCCAGCTCCATCAGGGCCTGGTTGTAATCCCCGGCGTTTTCGGGCGGCTGATGCTCCATGACCCGGGCCGTGAACTCCCGCTTTACCTGCGGGTCAGTGACCAGCCGGGGGTCGTTGTAGAGCCGGGCGAATACCCGCAAAACATTGCCGTCCACGGCAGGCACCGGGAGCCCGAAGCTGATGGACGCAATGGCCCCCGCTGTGTATTCCCCGATGCCGGGCAGGGCCAGCAGGGCATTGTAATCGGCAGGCAGCTGCCCGCCGTACTGTGCGCAGACGATCTTTGCTGCCTTTTGCAGGTTGCGCACCCTGCTGTAATAGCCCAGGCCTTCCCACAGTTTGTGCAGCTTTTCCTCCTCGCATTCCGCCAGCGCCGGGATGTCCGGCAGTGCCGCCAGAAAACGCTCGTAGTAGGGCAGCGCCGCCGAGACCCGTGTCTGCTGGAGCATGATCTCACTCAGCCAGACGTGGTAAGGGGTGGGGTCCTCGCGGAAGGGGAGAATGCGGCGGTTGGCGTAGAACCAATTCAGTAGAGCATGGGAAATGTTTTCCACAAAAGATTACCTCTCTGTTGAAAAACAACCCTCTCCGTCATTGCTTCGCAATGCCACCTCTCCCGAGGGGAGAGGCTATGCTGCCTTTATCCAAGAGCCGCAATAGGCTCCCCCTTTGGGGGAGCTGGCAAAGCCAACAGGCTTTGACTGAGAGGGTTGAACTTTACTTTTTAGAAACCGTAAGCGGTGCGGGGAAAGGGCAGCACGTCACGGATGTTCTGGATGCCCGTGAGGTACATGATCATGCGCTCGAAGCCCAGACCGTAACCGGCGTGCTCCACGCCGCCGAACTTGCGCAGGTTCAGGTACCACTCGTAGTTGGTCTTGTCCATGCCCAGCTCGTCCATACGGGCCACCAGCTTGTCATAGTTCTCCTCACGCTGACTGCCGCCAATCAGTTCGCCGATGCCGGGCACCAGCATATCCGCCGCGGCCACGGTCTTGCCATCGGGGTTCAGCTTCATGTAGAAGCTCTTGATCTCCTTCGGGTAGTCGGTGACGAACACGGGTTTCTTGAACACGACCTCGGTCAGGTAGCGCTCGTGCTCGGTCTGGATGTCCACGCCCCACTCCACGGGGAACTGGAACTTCTTGTTGTTCTTCTTCAGGATCTCGATGGCATCGGTGTAGGTGATACGGCCAAACTCGCTGTTTGCCACCAGCTCCAAACGCTCGATCAGGCCCTTGTCGATGAACTGATTGAAGAACTTCATCTCATCGGGGCAGTTGTCCAGCACATAGCGGATGACGAATTTCGTCATGGCCTCGGCGGTGTCCATGTAGCCGTTCAGGTCGCAGAAGGCCATCTCGGGCTCGATCATCCAGAACTCGGCGGCGTGGCGGGTGGTGAAGCTCTTCTCAGCGCGGAAGGTGGGGCCGAAGGTGTACACCTTGCCAAAGGCCATGGCCATGGCCTCGGCCTCCAGCTGGCCGGAAACGGTCAGATTGACGGGCTTCTCGAAGAAGTCCTTGCTGTAATCCACGGTGCCGTCCTCGTTCTTGGGCACGTTCTGCAGGTCGAGGGTGGTGACCTGGAACATCTCACCCGCGCCCTCGCAGTCAGAAGCGGTCAGCAGGGGAGAGTGAGCGTAGACGAAGCCGTTCTCCTGGAAGAACTTGTGGATGGCGTAAGCGGCCACGCTGCGCACACGGAACGCGGCGTTGAAGGTGTTGGTGCGGGGACGCAGGGTGGGCATGGTGCGCAGATACTCCATGCTCATCTTCTTCTTCTGCAGGGGGTACTCGTCGGCGGGGCAGTCGCCCAGGATCTCCACGCTGTCGGCGTTCAGCTCAAAGGGCTGCTTTGCCTGCGGAGTCAGGACGATGCGGCCCACAACACGCAGGCTGCTGTACAGACCGGTGTGGATGACCTCATCGTAGTTGGCCAGCTTGCCGGCCTCCAGCACGACCTGCAGGGTCTTGAAGCAGCCGCCGTCCGACAGAGCGATGAAGCCGATGTTCTTGGAATCACGGATGTTCTTTGCCCAGCCGCACACGGTGACGACCGTGCCGTCGGCGGGGGTGTTCTTGTACAGCGAAACGATCTCAGTACGTTCCATCTTTCTTTCCTCCGATGTAAAAATAAAAAGACAGCTTTGCCCTGAATTTTCAGGGCGAACAAGCTGTCTTGTAATGTCCGCGGTGCCACCTGAATTACCGGAAGTGTCCGGTCGCTTGTGCGCTCCAATAAGCGCTGCCCCGTTAACGCTGGGCTTTGCGGCGCACCTACTGGCGGCGAAACGCCGTGTTCAGCTTGCAGCTCCCGGGTGTTCGTTCGCGCACTGGCTCGCGTGCGGCTCTCAGCAGTTGCCGCGCTCTCTGGGGCGTCCGGGGTGCGTTACTTTTCCCGATCTTTGCTTTTGGTAATTTTAAAAATAGCACAGCAGCACCGGTTTGTCAATCGGCTTTTTGCGGAAAAATGGTTGAATTCTGGCAGAAAGAATGATATTATTTATAATGTTATCTTATGACCTCTCTTCGCTTTGCTTCGCCCGAAGCCATGCCGGAGGGAAAAGTGCAGTATTTGAGGAGTAGAGCATGAACGAAAATCAGATGACCTATCCCACCGGCGCACAGGATGAGGAAGAGATCGACCTCGTCGCGCTTATGGTGACCCTGTTGCACAAGCTCAAGCCCATCCTGCTGACGGCAGTGGTCTGTGCTGTGATCGCCGGCGGCTTTGCCGGGATCAAGGGCCTGAAGGGTGGCAATGTGACGGCAGAGGACCAGCAGGCTTACAATGAAGCACTGGCCGAGTACAACCAGAAAAAGAAGGATTACGAGTTTGCCGAGCAGCAGTATGAGCTGGATGTGAAGAGCAACGAGGATGCTCAGGCTGACGTGCAGGAAGCTCTGGAACAGGCCCAGGACTATGCTGAGAACTCCCTGCTGGGCAAGCTGGATGCGTACAGCGTCTGGACGGCAGAGGCTTCGGTCTATGTTGATACCGGTTATAAGATCCAGCCGGGCTCTGTGTATCAGGATGCAGACCATACCGATGCCGTGCTGTCCGCTTATGTGAGCCAGCTGACCAATGGCAGCGCCATGGAGCAGACGGCCCAGGTTGTGGGTCTGCGGGCACAGTATCTGACCGGTGCTGTCTCGGTGCAGACTTCCCAGAACCCCTCCGGCCAGTATAACGGCGTGATGACCCTGAAGGCCTATGCGGCAGACCAGAAAACTGCCGATGCGATCCTGGACGCTATGCTGAACCACATGAACAGCCTGCACGACAGCATTGCAGAGGCCGTGACGAGCCACAGCGTCCGTGTGATCGGCCGCAGCACCAGCCAGGGCATTTCCAGTGATCTGCGCTCCCGTCAGCAGGAGAGCAACAGCAATATTCAGGATCTGCAGAGCCAGCTGGTTGACCTGCAGAGCGCCCGCCAGTCTCTGGACGATAATCTGGAGAACGTTAAAAATGAGTGGGAGAGTGCCAGCGAGCCGACCCTGACGGCCAGCTCCAAGTCCTCCATTGTCAAGTACCTGCTCATCGGCTTCCTGCTGGGCGGTGTGCTGGCCTGCGGCGTGATCGTGGTCAAGTTCCTGATGGCAGGCATGGTCTACTCCGCCAGCGAGCTGCACCGCTCCACCGGGCTGCCGGTGCTGGGCGCTCTGGCCAGCAACCGCACCAAGAAGGCCGGCAAGCTGGATGCCAAGCTGAACAAGATGGAGGGCCGCCCGGACGGTAGCTCTGATGCCGAGATGCTCTGCCTGATGGCCCAGACCATCCGCAGCCGTGCCCCGGAAGCCAAGAATATTCTGGTCACCGGCGACCTGCCCGCTGACCAGCTGGATGCCCTGGCCGCCGCCCTGCAGGCCACCGAGGCCCTGCACGGCCAAAGCGTGACCGCCGCCGAGAGTATCCTCAAGGCTGCTGCTACCGTGCCCCATGTCGTGGCTGCCGATGCCATTGTGCTGGCTGCCGACTGCACCATCACCCGCACCAATACCGTGCGGGAGCAGAACGAAAAGATCGTCCGGCTGGGGAAGAGCATCCTGGGTTGTGTCGTGTACGAATAATAAAGCATCAGACTGATCTGAAACAGAGCCGCTGCTCTCCTGAGGGGGAGCGGCGGCTTTTTCACACCCGGCACCCTGCGGGCATAGGATGACGCAGACCATGGGGAGGAGGGGCCGGGAATGGAGGAGCAAAAACGATTTGCGGTGATCGGATCGGACGCGCGGCAGGCGGCGGCAGGCAGGGCGCTGGCCCGGGCGGGGTTTGCCGTGGGCGGGCCGGAGCAGACCGCGCTGGCTGACTATATTTTACTGCCGCTGCCGATGGATGAAGCCCGCACCCCGCTGGCGGAGCTGCTGCGGGTGGCGAAGCCGGGGGCGCTGGCGCTGGGCGGAATGCTCTCGGGGCAGGCAAAGCGGATCGCGGCGGAAGCGGGCGTGGAGCTGGTGGATTACTTTGCCCGGGAGGAGCTGACCCTCTGCAACGCCATCCCGACAGCCGAGGGCTGCATTGGCATCCTGATGGCGGAACGGACACGGACGCTCTGGAACAGTGCCATCCTACTGACCGGTTTCGGGCCGGTGGGGCAGGCCCTTGGGGTACGGCTGGCGGCGCTGGGAGTGCGGGTGACGGTGGCCGCGCGCCGTCCGGCCCAGTGGGCGCTGGCGGAAAGCCTCTGTCTGAGGGCCGTGGCGCTGGCCCGGCTGGAACAGGAGGCACCGGCCTTTGACACGGTGGTGAATACTGTGCCCGCACCGGTTTTGACGGAGCCTGTACTGGCGGCTCTGCGGCCCGGGAGTCTGATCGTCGATCTGGCATCAAAACCGGGCGGCACTGATTTTGCCGCGGCCCGGCGGCTGGGGCACCGGGCCGTCCATGCCCTGAGCCTGCCCGCCGCCTGTGTGCCTGAAACGGCGGGGGAGTTCGTGGCCCGGACAGTCTGCGGCATTCTGGCAGAAAGGGAGGGAAACACATGAAAACGCAAATGCACGGGACAGTCGCCTTTGCTGTCTGCGGGAGCTTCTGCACCCTGGGCACGGCGGTGGCCCAGGCGGAACAGCTGGTGCGGCAGGGCTGGGAGCTGCTGCCCGTGATGAGTTATGCGGCAGCCAGTCTGAATACCCGCTTTGGCCAGGCCGATGCATGGAAAAATCGGCTCGAGACCCTGACCGGCCACAGGGTGCTGGACACCTTGCAGGATGTGGAGCCGCTGGGGCCCCGGCAGCTGGCCCGGGCACTGGTGGTGGCTCCCTGCACCGGCACCACGCTGGCCCGGCTGGCGGCGGGCCTTTCCGACACGCCGGTGACGCTGGCAGCAAAGAGCCTGCTAAGAGTGGGCTGTCCGTTGGTGCTGGCCATCTCCACCAACGACGGGCTGGGGGCATCCGGGGAGAACATTGCCCGGCTGATGCAACGCAAGCATTATTATTTTGTGCCCTACGGACAGGACGATGCAGCGCGGAAACCACAGAGCCTGAAGGCGGATTTCACCCTGCTGCCAGCCGCGTTGGAGGCGGCCTTGCAGGGGCGGCAACTGCAGCCGGTGCTTCAAACGCGGAACTGAGGGGTTTCTCTTTTCAGAGCGGGGAAAATGTGGTATACTATATCATAATATCTTGAGATAGAGGAAATGGAATGAGAAAACACATCGCCGTGCTCTGCGCGGTGCTGCTGAGCCTGCTGACGGTCTTTGCGCCGGGGGCGGCAGCGGCCGGGCCTGCACTGACGGCAACGGAAGCGTACTGCATCATCGATGCGGACACCGGCCTGGTGCTGGCCCAGCAGAATATGAACGAGGAGCTGCACCCGGCGTCCATCACCAAAGTGATGACGCTGGGCCTTGCCTGCGAGAAGGCACAGGGCAAGTGGGATGACGTCAAACTGACGGTCAGCCACGAGGATGTCTATTCGCTGGCGGGCACCGATTCCAGCCATATCGCGTTGCAGGAGGGGGAGGAAGTGCCCCTGACCGATGCCCTGTACGCCACCATGATGGCCAGCGCCAACGACGGTGCCAATCTGCTGGCGGAATATTTCGGCGGCGGCTCCATCGAGGGCGGTGTGGCCGCCATGAACGCACAGGTGAAGGAGTTGGGGCTGGAGCACACCCACTTTGCCAACCCTCACGGCATCAGCGATGAGGACCACTACACCAGCTGTTATGATATGGCGCAGATCCTGCGCTGGGCACTGACTCAGCCGGGCTTCGAGACGCTGTTTACCCGGAATGAGATGTACACCATGGGCCAGACCAATGTTCAGCCCGTGACCCGGTACTTCCACCAGCAGGATAAAATGCGGGTGGGCTCCAGCCGGTACTATATTTCGTCGATCCTGGGCTCAAAGATCGGCTACACCAACATTGCCCGGTACAGCTACGTCTGTCTGGCCGAGCAGAACGGTGTCCGGCTGATCTGTGTGACCATGCAGAGCCAGATCAAGACCGACAAGTACAATGATGTCCGCACCCTGCTGGACTATGCGTTCGCCCACTACACCGGCTATACCGAGGTGCCTGCCCAGGGCGTGACGGCTCAGTTGGAAGTGGCGGGCGGCGGTAAGGCGCTGGGCACCGTGACCGTCACTGACCCGGGGGTGAAGCTGCTGCTGGCCGACGGACTGACCGCCGCCAATGTCTCAGTGACGCTGGAACTGCCCGAACAGTATATTTTGGGGGTTGACCCGGCGGTGTATGCGGTGTATACCATCAATGGGCAGGACGTGCAGGAATCCACCAGTGTCCGGGTGCCTGCCACTGTGACCGGGCTGGAGGATCTGATCGCCAAGAGCGCCAACGCCACCCTGCCTGCTTCCCGGGATGTGGGGCCAAAGAAAATTGCCGGCGGCCTGCTGGCGGTCTCCATCGGTGCCACCATTCTGGCCGCTCTGGCGGCATTCGGAGTGGTGCGCTTGAGAACGAAGCTGAAAAAGCGTAAGAAATCAAAGCATTAAATTGCGCAAAAGCCCGCAAGGACTTTTCTATATATTACAAAACGACAAAATTTCTGAAAGAAAACAGAGAGGAAAAAGAAATATGGGTAAGTTTACCTTTACTGAGACCGAGATCCCCGGTGTTGTGGTCATTGAGCCGCAGGTGTTCGGCGATGACCGTGGTTATTTTATGGAGACCTACCAGAAGGATCAGTTCGCCGCTGCCGGCATCGATAAGGAATTCGTGCAGGACAACCAGAGCCGCTCTAG
>CALDLZ010000217.1 GCA_937915335.1 uncultured Faecalibacterium sp. | reverse complement strand
CACCTGTTCATTTTTTACATTACTTTTATCGGAAAGACTACTGCATTAAGATCAGACAGATACTTACCCTCTACCCTATGAAATTCTAACGGAGAAAAATTGTTTGCCTCAACCAACCGATTGATGAACTGCTGGCTGCAAATTCGCATATTGCACCTGTTATCCATCAGAAGATTTTCCGGCACCTTAAACGACATCGGATGAGACGCTTCGCAACACGCTACTGCAACAGATTGTTTATCCTTTCCCTGCAGCACACAAACATAGCTTGGACTCCCCAAAATGCGAATCACATCTTTGCTGATCGTCAACTGACTCTGTTTTGCAGAAATCGTCAATCCAAGGCGCATCACTCTCTCACTGCTCATGTAGTCGCACCTCTCTTCTCATACAAATATTGATTTTGACTTTCTTCCGTATTTATCGTTTGTGTTGATGATGAGCCTGATGGATTGATTTCGTGGTCTGTCCGCTCTGTTCCAGTCGCTGCAGAAACAGCTGATTCCACGTCCTCGGCTTCTTTCGTTTCCTCTACTTCTTCATTTTTTGCCGCCGTAATCGCCGCCTGTGCTTGCTCATCGCCTTGATAGTTGACGATATTTTCAAACATACTCATCTGGTGCGTTGCAACATAGTCATTGTAAGACCGTCCAATTCTGCCTTTATAAATGTCTGGGAAGAATTTGACCTGTTTTTTCTTCACTTCTCCCGTCATCGGGTCTGTAAACTCCTGTGGCTGCGGAGTAAACATAATAGCTTCTTCCAAATCAAAAAGCATGACCAGTCCTTGATCTGAATTAGCTACGCGGCCTAACACCTTGTAACGGCACTCCCGATTCCAGTTCATCATGCGGAACATTTTTTCCAGAAACTCCAGTGACGAAATTGATTTGTTTACCCATACGCCATTCTTCTGTCGCGCCCATTCCACAGATGCACTATCTTCTTCGGGGCACATAATCAAGGCCATCCGTTTCTTTGCTGTATTGACAATAGGTAAAATGTACTTTATGCCCTCAAACAGCCGGATGCAGGCCATATTGAATGTCATTTCGCCGTATTTGATACTGACAGCGGGCTTTTTAACCATAGAAAACTGCGTCCGAGGTGGCAGTTCGTACCCATCAAACTTTTCAAATTCCAATTCTTCGCTTTTTTCTTTGCGAATCTGCGCCAGTTCACGAATCAATTCAACTTCGCGCAAAGATAACTCCTGCCGTTTATCTACTTCAGCCATTTTCTAATACCTCCATCACATTGACATCAAAAGTTCGTCCAGTTCACGCTGAACCTCATTTCTGCTCGGAATTGCACCAATCATGGGATTTTCTACGACTTGGCCGGATTCCATCACATCACGGGTCGTAATGTTCTGAACCCATTTACTGCGATACAGCCGATATTTCAGATTCATCACATAATCCTCAGCTTGTTCATACTGATTTTTTCCAACCAAAATCCGGGACTCATCTAATTCAAAAATCAGGAATTTTGCATTTCCATCTCCACGACAAATTCCACGACACTGATAACGACAGTTCCATTTCCAGTTCATTTTTTCAAATATCACCCCTGAAAGAGCCCTAGATGGAAAGCTGCCGCAAATCTTATCCTTATTTTTCCAGTGCATTACCGTTGAAGAGGCACGATTGCTCTTTCGCAAAATCACGACCTGCAGAATCGGATGATAGAGCAGTTCTACATCCTCGCAGTCGTCCAACCTTGTATGGCAAGCTTTGCTGAAACGGATTCCATTTTTTGAGATTGTCATGACCGGGCTGCTTTGATTGATAAAACAAGTGCCTGAAACCGTCAGATAATCAGACGGAAACGTTGTATCTGGCTTCTTTCCAGACCGCATTTCTGCCATCTTGTTCAGTCCGACCACTTCTTCCGGCAGATAGGCACTCAAACAGAGGTTGCGGATGCTTTCGGCATTGATGCCGCTCCAGTTCGGATGGATGCCCACAAAGCCTTTCAATGCGCCCTGCTGAATTACCACAACATCCTGCACACCGCACTTTTTGCTGCTGGATGCCACAAGATGCGCAGCCCGTGCAATCTCCGGCGAAACAATCGCTTCGTGATGTTCTGGGACATAGGCAGAGCAGCGATTTCCGTTATTCTTCGTGACCTTGCCCAGTTTGTAATCTACCACAATGCTCTTCCTTGCCTCCAGATCACCCCAGCGGCGTTCATTTTTCATGATGTTTGCCACCATCATGCCGTTCCACTCCTGCCTACCGCGCAGGGTGCTGCGCTTTTTCTGCGTCAGCACTGCCGCAATCTGATCGTAGTTATAGCCCTGGATAAACGCCAGAAAGATAAATCGTACCGTCTTTGCTTCTTCCGGTTCGATTACCAGCCGACCATCCTTGGTATGCCGATACCCCATCAGGTCAGCCACCGGGTACTGGCCCGTCATAATGCGCTGGTCATACGAAAGGATCATGCGACGGCTCTTATTGCCAGATTCCCAATCTGCCAGAAGTGCTTGTATATCCAAATTATATTGGCTGTTCGGATTCAGCGTGTAGATATTCTCTGTTTCAAAGTACACACCAATGGGATGTGCCGGGTGCATAGTTTTCAGGGCTGCAATCTGTGTCATACAATCTGAGAAATTCCGCGCAAAGCGTGAAATGCTGGCAC
>CALDLZ010000216.1 GCA_937915335.1 uncultured Faecalibacterium sp. | reverse complement strand
CTTCTGTGCGGCGGCGTTTCCGAGCTGATCCACGCAGGCTTCGATACCCTGGTCGAGGCTGGCTATGAGCCTGAGATGGCATACTTCGAGACCTGCCACGAGATGAAGCTGATCGTTGACCTGATCAACGAGGGCGGCTTCTCCAAGATGCGTTACTCCATCTCCAATACCGCTGAGTACGGCGATTACCGCACCGGCAAGCGCCTGATCACCGAGGAGACCCGCAAGGAAATGAAGAAGGTCCTGACCGAGATCCAGGACGGCACCTTCGCTTCCGAGTTCCTGACCGAGATGAGCCCCAACGGCGGCCGCAAGGTTCACTTCCTGGCAAAGCGTCGTATGGAGGCCGAGCTGCCCATTGAGAAGGTGGGCGCGGAGCTGCGCAGCATGATGAGCTGGCTGAAGAAGTAAAACTTTGATTTTAGCGTGCCAGCGCGGCAGGTTTGCCCCGCTGGCACTTTTGCATCACAAAAGAGAGGGTATGTTATGAGAAGCGACAACGTGACCAAGGGCTCGGAGCGCGCGCCCAATCGGAGCCTGTTTTATGCGCTGGGTTACACCCCGGAGGAGCTGGACCGCCCGCTGATCGGTGTGGTCAGCGCTTACAGCGAGATCGTGCCCGGCCACATGAATCTGGATAAGATCGCAGATGCCGTCAAGGCCGGTGTTGAGATGGCGGGCGGCACCCCCATCCTCATCCCCGCCATCGGTGTCTGTGATGGCATCGCTATGGGCCATGTGGGCATGAAGTACAGTCTGGCTTCCCGTGAGTTGATCTGCGACAGCGTCGAGACCATGCTCATGGCCCATCAGCTGGATGGTCTGGTGCTGGTGCCCAACTGCGATAAGATCGTGCCCGGTATGGTCATGGCCGCTGTCCGTATGGACGTGCCTGCCGTGGTCTGCTCCGGCGGCCCCATGCTGGCCGGCACCTACGGTGGCGAGGAGGTCAGCCTGTCCAAGATGTTCGAGGCGGTCGGTGCCTACAAGGCTGGCATGATCACCGATGAACAATTGGAGGACTGCACCTGCAACTGCTGCCCCAGCTGCGGCAGCTGCTCCGGTATGTATACCGCCAACAGCATGAACTGCCTGTGCGAGGCCATTGGCATTGCCCTGCCCGGCAACGGTACCATTCCCGCTGTCTACTCTAAGCGCTTGCAGCTGGCGAAGCACGCCGGTATGGCCATTATGGATATGGTCAACAAGGGCATCACTGCCCGCCAGATCATCAACGAGCGCTCCATCCGGAACGCTCTGACCTGTGATATGGCGCTGGGCTGCTCCACCAACACCGTCCTGCACCTGCTGGCCATCGCCTACGAGGCCGGTGTGCCCATCGACCTGAAGCTCTTCAATGAGATCAGCGCCAAGACCCCGAACCTCTGCCACCTGGCCCCCGCAGGCCCCACCCACATGCCCGACCTCTACGCTGCGGGCGGCATCCCCGCCGTGCAGGCCGAGCTGGCCAAGAAGGGCCTGCTGGATCTGGATGTTCCTACCGTCACCGGCAAGACCCTGGGCGAGAACATCAAGGGGGCCCACATCCTGAACGAGAAGGCCATCCGTCCCATCGAGAACCCCTACTCTCAGACCGGCGGCCTGCAGATCCTGTGGGGCAACATTGCACCGGACGGCTGCGTGGTCAAGCGCAGTGCCGTGGCCCCCGAGATGCAGCAGCACTCCGGCCCGGCCCGTGTGTTCAACAGCGAGGAAACCGCCATTGCGGCCATCTACGCAGGCCAGATCGTCCCGGGCGACGTGGTGGTCATCCGCTACGAGGGCCCCAAGGGCGGCCCCGGTATGCGTGAGATGCTGAACCCCACCTCCGCTCTGGCGGGTATGAAACTGGATAAGACCGTGGCCCTCATCACCGATGGCCGTTTCTCCGGTGCTTCCCGCGGCGCGGCCATCGGTCACGTCAGCCCCGAGGCAGCTTCCGGCGGCCCCATCGGCCTGATCGAGGAGGGGGATATCATCAACATCGATATCCCCAACGCCAAGATCACCCTGGAGGTCAGCGACGAGGTGCTTGCCGAGCGCAAGGCCAAATATGTTGCCCCCGAGCCCAACATCAAGACCGGCTGGCTGTCCCGCTACGCCCGCATGGTCACCAGCGCAAATCTGGGCGCGGTGTTGAAGTAATACAGAATTGAATGCGAAAGAGCCTTCGACGTATGGAAGCGTCGGAGGCTCTTTTGTTTACAGGAGGTTGATTTTATCGCAAATACAGATTATGGATACATTCGTGTCAGCACTCGGGAACAGAACGAAGCACGCCAGTTGATTGCACTGCGTGCGCTGGATATTCCGGAACAGAATCTTTATATTGACCGGCAGTCAGGCAAGGATTTTGAACGGCCTCGATATCAGACGCTTCTGCGCCGCATCAAAAAGGACGATGTACTCTATGTTAAGAGCATTGACCGGCTGGGTCGCAACTATGATGAAATTCTGGATCAATGGCGGTATCTGACCAAAAACAGGGGAGTGGATATCGTTGTATTGGATATGCCGCTTCTGGACACCCGACGAGGGAAAGACCTGATGGGCACTTTTTTGAGTGACATTGTCTTACAGGTACTTTCCTTTGTGGCAGAAAATGAGCGTTCCAACATCCGCCAGCGGCAGGCGGAGGGAATCGCTGCAGCAAAAGCCAGGGGCGTGCGTCTGGGTAGACCACCTGAGCCTCTGCCGGAAGCATTCTTTATGGCACTTGATCGCTGGAAAAGCGGAGAACTTTCCTGTAAGCGGGCGGCCGAAGCCTGTAATATGCCCATAAGCAGCTTTTATTATCGTGCAAAAAAGCAGTCGGAAAAGGAAGAAAAGGAGGTGCTCTAAAAAGTGTACTTTTCCGCAAACAGATATTTTCAGACAAACAATGCTTATTATATCACAGTTTTTCTAAAAATCTACATATATTGAGCAATTTTGCAATGGCCTGAGCGGAATTGCTGCCTGCATCGCCTCTTTCAAAAAAGTACACTTTTTTGAAACCCGGAGGAATCTATGCAGTTCAATTCGTTTCTGTTTATCCTGTGCTTTTTGCCCCTTGTACTATTGGGGTATTTTGCACTGAATCGTGTCCATCTTGTGCTGGGCAAGCTTGTACTCATTGGAGCAAGCCTGTTTTTCTATGCGTATTCTGAGCCCAAAACGTTATTGATCCTTGGGCTGAGCTTGCTGGTCAACTATGCTTTTGCAAAATTGCTCGAGGGCCAGAAAATCCGCTGGCGGCGGCTTCTTCTGGCGGTGCCGGTCTGCGTCAATGTTGCGCTGCTGCTCTATTTTAAGTATCTCAACTTTGCAATCACCAACTACAATGCACTGTTTCATACAAACCATGCCCTGAGAACACTGCTCCTGCCGGTGGGCATCAGCTTTTTCACCTTCCAGCAGATAGCGTATCTCGTTTCGGTGTATCGTAAAGAACTGCCCAAAGCAGATATCATTGATTATCTGGCTTATATCACTTACTTCCCCAAGCTTCTGATGGGCCCCTTGATGGAACCCGCTGATTTTGTAGAACAGATCAATGATGCAAATCGAAAAAACTTCAATTGGGACAACATGGCTTGCGGTGTGAAAACCTTCAGCTTCGGTCTGTTCAAAAAGGTGATGCTTGCCGATACTTTTGCAACAGCCGTTACATGGGGTTACAGCAACCTTGGCGTAGCCACGGCGATGGATTGGTTGTTGGTTATGCTGTTCTATACGTTTGAAATCCACTTTGATTTCAGCGGTTACAGCGATATGGCGGTCGGTGCTTCCATGATGCTGAATATCGACCTTCCCATCAACTTCGATTCGCCCTATAAGGCGCTGTCCATCCGTGATTTCTGGAAGCGCTGGCACATCTCTCTGACCAAATTCTTTACCAAGTATGTCTATATCCCACTGGGCGGAAGCCGGAAGGGAACATTGTTTACATACCTGAACACCATGATCATTTTTGCCATCAGCGGCATCTGGCATGGTGCAAACTGGACATTCCTACTCTGGGGTGTTCTGCATGGTCTGCTGATGGTATTTGATCGGATGTTTGGCAAGCGGGAAGAAAAAGTTTTTGAACCGGTGCGCTGGGCCATGACCTTCTTCTGTGTGAATGTTCTGTGGCTGCTGTTCCGTTCGGATTCCATCGGGCAGTGGAAACAAATCATCAAGACAATAGCACAGTTTAATAGTACATCGATCAGTGATGGTTTGCTCAACAATTTTGTTCTACCGGAAGCTGGCTTCCTGACAAATGTGCCTCATATCGGCAAGTTGGTCAATGGAATCCACGGTTTCTGGATGCTGGTATTTGTTTTTGGCTCTCTGCTGCTTTGTCTGGTTCCAGAAAATAACTTTAAGAAACGAATGCAAAATTCTCCCGGTACCATGCTGCTGGCTGCGGTGGCCTTTGTTTGGAGCTTTATCTGCCTGAGTGCGGAATCCGTGTTCGTCTATTTCAATTTCTGAGGAGAGGGGGAAGCATACATGAAAGCAAAAACTTGGCTGGCCGGGTGGGCTGCTCTTGTGGCAGCGGCTCTCGGCCTGATTGGCTATGAGGTCTATAAAGTAGACCCTTATTTTCATTATCACAAGCCTAACACCAGCACCTATTACTACGTGCTGAATAATCAACGCAGCCAGAATGACGGCATCAGCAAGCATTTTGATTATGATGCCCTGATTACCGGAACCTCGATGACAGAAAATTTTAAGACCTCAGAGTTTGACGAGATTTTTGGCGTTCACTCTGTCAAGGTCTCCTATTCTGGTGGCTCCTATAAAGAGATGAATGATAACCTGAAAATTGCCCTGCGGTATAATCCGAA
>CALDLZ010000215.1 GCA_937915335.1 uncultured Faecalibacterium sp. | reverse complement strand
CAACGCTACGGCTCTGTTCTTCCACAAGCTTAGCTTGTGGTTTTTCTCTATGAAGCAAAAAGGTCTGGTCTCCCAACAGAGACCAGACCTTTTCATTTTGTTATGATTTAGCCACAGCTCTCGCAGTGGTCGCAATCCTCTTCGATCTTGCCCACGATGGGTTCCGGGTCGATACCCTGGCGGCGGTAGTAATCGGACAGAGCGGCCTTAACCGCCTGCTCGGCCAGAACAGAGCAGTGCACCTTGATGGGGGGCAGACCTTCCAGAGCTTCCACAACGGCCTTGTTGGTCAGCTTGAGGGCCTCATCGATGGTCTTGCCCTTGATGAGGTCGGTGGCCATGCTGCTGGTGGCAATGGCGGCACCACAGCCAAAGGTCAGGAACTTAACATCGACGATGACGTTGTTCTCGATCTTCAGGTACATGCGCATGATATCGCCGCACTTGGGGTTGCCGACTTCACCCACGCCGTTTGCGTCGGGGATCTCACCGACATTGTGCGGGTTTGCGAAATGCTCCATGACCTTTGCGCTATACATACTTGCCATCTTAGTTTTCTCCCTTCAAGCTGAACTGGCGGGCGGTGTTCTGGCCCTGCAGCCACATACAACTCATAGCACGGCGGCGGGGAATGACTTCCTCCAGCACGTCGCACAGATACTTTGCTTCTTCCATGGTGTTCTGCGGGCCAAAGGTGAACCGCATGGATCCATGGCCGATCTCCTCCGGCACGCCGATGCTCAGCAGAACATGGCTGGGATCCAGGCTGTCGGAGTTGCAGGCGGAGCCGGTGGAAGCACAGATGTTGTGCATATCCAGATCCAGCAGGATCGTCTCGCCCTCCAGGCCCGGGAAGCTGATATTGGCATTACCGGGCAGGCGGTGCTCAGTGCCGCCGTTCAGGCGGGCTTCGGGAATGTTCTTGAGCACACGGTCGATGACATAATCACGCAGCTCCTGCTCGTGGGACATCCGCTCTTCCAGATGGGCAGTAGCCATTTCCAGAGCCTTGCCCATACCGGCAATGCCGGCCACGTTCTCGGTACCTGCACGGTGACGGGCCTCCTGGCTGCCGCCATCGATCAGGTTCTGGGGCCAGACCCCCTTGCGGCAGTACAGCGCGCCCACGCCCTTGGGGCCGTTGAACTTATGAGCGCTCATGGACAGCATGTCCACGCCCAGCTCCTTGACATCCACGGGGATGGCACCCACCGCCTGAACGGCATCGGTGTGCATCCAGACACCGTGCTTATGGGCGATCTCGGCGATCTCCTTGATGGGCTGGATGGTGCCGATCTCATTGTTGGCCATCATAATGCTGACCAGTGCGGTATCGGGACGGATGGCAGCCTCCACATCCTCGGGGCGGATATAGCCCTCGGCAGTGGGCTTGATATAGGTCACTTCAAAGCCCAGGCGCTCCAGCGCGGCCATGCTGTGCATGATGGCGTGGTGCTCAAAGGCACTGGTGATGAGGTGTTTCTTGTTCTGGCGGGCCTTGGTAAAGGCGGTGCCCTC
>CALDLZ010000214.1 GCA_937915335.1 uncultured Faecalibacterium sp. | reverse complement strand
GCGTCCATGATCTGCACCAGCTAAAAAAAGCGTAGCCCCTCCACCGGAATATTCCAGCTATGAGTATGAACAGAGAAATCATATAAATAGATTCTATAATTCTTCTGCGCCTGTCTGCGTTTTGCAGACAGGCGCTTTTTGCCGTTTTCTTAGGTTCTGTGTCGGCAACCGATCACCTCCTGCGTCTATCCCCCCTCGCAACGCAACGATGAAACAGGAGATGCAGCGCATGGATTCGTCCTAAAGAATTTTTTTCCGAATTTTTCTGCGCGTTTGCCAAAACGCATGGTGCAGACCGTAGTAGTGGCGAAAGGGGAAGAAAACCGTATCACCCGCCTTTGCGGACGCGAAGGGAGGTGAATACATGAAGCCTCATTCGCACGAAGAACATATCCAGCACTCCTTTGATGCTTTCTGCAAAAAGGTACTGCGGAACGAAGCGCGGGACTATCAAGACGCGCTGGCACGGAAAAGAAATCGAGAGGTTTATTTTTCTGAACTGCCCATCGAAGTGCTGGAACAGTTCGCTGTCCGTGACACCTATTTCACGGATAGCCGCACATTTGAAGTCATCGGCCATTCGGTTTGTATCGATGATGAAACGCTGGCAGAAGCAATCTCCGCTTTACCTGTTGAACGTAGAGATATTATCCTGCTCTCCTACTTCCTCGATATGTCCGACGCTGAAATTGCAAATGTGCTGAACATGGTGCGCCGTTCCGTTGCTTATCGCAGAACAAGCACCCTAAAGCTGCTGAAAAAACTGATGGGAGGAGAAAACAGATGACAAGTCAATCGAAGAATAACCGTCTGTTGCCGCTGACCGTCATTGAAGCGGCTGCTGGCGGTGACGTGGAAGCGATCAACGCCGTTCTGAAACACTATGCAGGGTACATAGCCTGTCTGTCGATGCGTGAGCTTTACGACGAGTACGGTAATCCCCATCTCTGCGTGGATGAAGAACTGCGGCGCAGGCTGGAAACGAAGCTCATTACCAAGCTGCTCACATTTCGCGTGAGATAACTACCGCCTGACAGAAACGTGTCCTCTCCTTTCCTCGTTTCTGCCTGATGCTCCTTGAAAAATATGCCCGCAGGATAATGGCGGTGCATCATAGGGCAAACGGATACGTTGCTGTCTGTATCGAGCCGGACGGCGAGTGCGCCAAGATGCTTTTCTCTGAAAAGTGGAGCGATCACCACCACGCCGCAATGCAAGCGCGGCTGCTTGCGGGCCATGACATACTGACAGGCTGATACTCCCTTACCGTCAAAGTCCGAGCGTTCAGAGCGTCGCAGGCAATGAGTAGGGCTGCATGAGGAATGCAGGGGTGAGATTCCCGTGGGCTGCTGCCAGCAGCCGTCCGTTGGCTCATTTTTTGATTTTTAAGAAAGGGGATTTTACGATGCAAGCGAAAAAGATAAACCCTGAAAAAACAAAAAATCCAGAGGTACTTACTCTGGATTCAACTTATCGTATTGGCAATCGCTCCTTTATCGTTGAGCCGGTGTTCAAAGAAGAAAGTTCCCAGACCTTAGGAGAAGTTCTTCTCCGGCTGATGAAATCTGAAAGCGAAAAACTATAATGACCTTTCGGGAGGCAGCGGACAGAGAAAGCGGATTGTGTTATAATATAGGTGTACAAGTGAATTTGCTATTCGACTGTCCCAAGAAAGGAGCGAGTATGAAACAGTCGAGTAACAAGAAATCCCGTGAAGCAACCGCTTTTCTCTATGAGCGTCTTTCCCGTGATGATAATTTGGAGGGCGAGAGTTACAGCATCGGCAACCAAAAGAAACTGCTCACCAAAGTTGCAAAGGAAAAAGGCTATACCAATCTGGTTCACTTTCTGGATGATGGCATTTCCGGCGTGACCATGAACCGTCCCGGTTTCGTTGAAATGATGCAGCAGCTTGAACAAGGAAAAGCCTCTGCTGTGTTCGTCAAAGACCTTTCCCGTCTGGGCCGAAACTATATTGAGGTCGGGCGGCTGACAGAAGAGTTTTTCCCGGACCATGACATCCGACTTGTTGCCGTTTCAGACAACATCGACACGGCCGAGGGAGAAAACGAACTGGCACCCATCCGTAACCTGTTCAATGAGTGGTACGCCCGTGACATCAGCAAGAAACGCCGTATCAGTAACAAAATCAAAGGCAACTCCGGCGAACCAATGGGGCTTCCGCCCTATGGATATATCAAGGACCCGAACAATCCCAAGCGCTGGGTCATTGATGAAGAAGCTGCACAAGTTGTCCGGCGCGTTTTTGATATGACGTTGGAAGGCTTCGGCACAGAACAGATTGCCACCCAGTTTGAAAAGGAAGGCATCTTGACGCCGCAGGCCTACTGGATTCAGAAAGGCATCGGCCGTCCCGGAAAAACCAAAACACGGCCCGCTACCAAGTGGAATGGCTCCACGATTACCCATCTTCTGTATCAGCAGGAGTATTGTGGGGACATTCTGAATTTCAAGACTTACTCCAAGTCCTACAAGAACAAAAAGCGGATTCATAACGACCCGGAAAATTGGGTGGTGTTCCAAGATGTTCACGAGCCCATTATTGAACGTGCCGTGTTTGAACAGGTACAGCAGAAACGCGGAAAAATGCGCAAACGCCGTACCAGCAACGGAGAACACAATATGTTCTCTGGACTGCTTGTCTGCGCAGACTGCGGCTGCAATCTGCACTTCCACTTCAATCAGGGCAACCCGGAAATCAAGTATTTTAACTGCTCTAACTACAAGGGCAACCGTGGCACCTGTCAATCCACCCACTACATCCGGGTAGACTTTCTGGAAGAAGTAGTGTTGGGGGAGATTCGGCGGCTCACCAAGTTTGCCAGCCTCTATGAGGACGACTTCCTGAAAGCTGTTATCGGGCACTCTCAGCAGGCGGAACAGACAGACCGCAAGCTGAAGGAAAAAGAGCTGAAAACGCTCCTTGCCCGTGATGAAGAATTGGACGGCCTCTTTGAGCGCATCTATGAGGACAATGTTTCCGGCAAAATCTCTGACGAACGCTTTTCCAGAATGTCCCGGAGATACGAGGACGAGCAAAAGGAGCTGACCGAGAAAATCAAACAGCTCCGCTTCGAAATCGAAAAGCAGAGCAGCCGCACCATGACAACGGATATGTTCATCAGTCTGGTTCGCAAGTACACCAGAGCAAAAAAGCTGACACCCCGAATGCTGAATGAACTGGTGGAAAAAATCGAAGTGTTCAATGCAGAAAAGGTCAACGGTGTGTGGGAGCAGCGGCTCCGCATTCACTACAACTGCGTGGGCACTATCGAGATTCCAAGCGCACTTCCTTTGCCGACACCCGATGTATCGGTGAATACAAGAAAAGGCGTAGTTGTGAACTACGCCCCCTGTGATGTCGCTATTTAGCAAATAAAAAATGACGAATGTTCTTTGACAGCTAAATGCTGTAAGAACATTCGTCATGGTACGCCGGAAGGGACTCGAACCCCCGACCTACTGGTTCGTAGCCAGTCACTCTATCCAACTGAGCTACCGGCGC
>CALDLZ010000213.1 GCA_937915335.1 uncultured Faecalibacterium sp. | reverse complement strand
TCGCCAACCGTGAGAAGCGCACCTGGTCCGCCACCACCATGGACGAGGTCAAGGAACTGGCAAAGGCCAACACCGGCTACATCAAGACCATGTGGTGCGGTGACCTGGCCTGCGAGATGAAGATGAAGGAAGAGGCTGGCCTGTCCAGCCGCTGCATGCCCTTCGAGCAGGAGCACATCAGCGATGTCTGCCCCTGCTGTGGTAAGCCCGCCACCAAGATGGTTTACTGGGGCGTTGCATACTAAGCCTTTTGTCGCAATCGTGTAATATCAAAAAAGCAGCTTTCCCGTTTAGCTGGGAAAGCTGCTTTTTTGCATACAGATCACTTGACAAAACCGCACCAACTGTGTATACTGTACATGTACAGATGAAACGGAGGACGAGAACCATGAATCTCTTCATCGACAACAAAAGCGGTGCGCCCATCTACGAGCAGCTCTACACCCAGATCAAAAACCAGATCCTGAGCGGGGAACTGCAGCCGGAGGAGGCCATGCCATCCATCCGGGGGCTGGCACGGGATCTGCGCATCAGCGTCATCACCACAAAGCGGGCCTATGATGAGCTGGAAAAAGAGGGCTTTTTGTATGCGGTGCCTGCCAAGGGCTTTTTCGTGGCGGCAAAAAACACCGAGCTGCTCCGGGAGGAAAACCTGAAAAAGATCGAAGCACACCTGACGGAAGCTGTCCGGCTGGCGGCCCCCTGCGGGCTGACAAAGCGGGAATTGAACGAGATGCTGGAACTGCTGTGGGAGGAATAAGCAATGAATATTCTAGAACTGCATGGCCTTACCAAAACATATCCTGGCTTTACCCTGGGGCCGATTGATCTGGAACTGCCCGGCGGCACGGTCTGCGGGCTGATCGGCGAGAACGGCGCGGGCAAGAGCACCACTCTGAAGCTGATCCTGGATATGATCGACCGGGACGCAGGCACCGTGAAACTGTTCGGGCAGGAGGGTGTCACCCCGCTTGCCAAGGCCGATATCGGCGTGCTGCTGGGCGGCGAGGGCATCCCCACCTGTCTGACAGCCCCGCAGGTGGGCAATGTGATGGCGGGAATCTACTCTAATTGGGACACGAGTGCTTATGCTGGGCTCTGCCGCCGCTTCGACCTGCCGGAGAATAAGAGGTATGGCGATTATTCCACCGGCATGAAGATGAAGCAGTGCCTGGCCGTAGCGCTGGCCCATCACCCGAAGCTCCTGCTTCTGGATGAAGCCACCAGTGGCCTGGACCCGGTGGTGCGGGATGAGCTCATCGACCTGCTGCTGGATTTTGTGCGGGACGAGGAACATGCGATCCTCATTTCGTCCCACATCGTCAGCGATCTGGAAAAGCTGTGCGATACCATTGCCTTCCTGCATAAGGGCAGGCTCCTGCTCTGCGAGGATAAGGACGCTCTACGGGAGGAATATGCCCTCTGGCACGGTACCGCCGGGCAGCTGCTGGAACTGGACGAGAACGCCATTGTCAGCCGCCGGGTGACAGCCTACGGGGCTGAAGCGCTGGTGAAGCGGGATGCTGTCCCAGCAGGTAGTGCCCTGACCCCGGTGAGCATCGAAGAACTGTTTGTGTTGATGGTGAAAGGGGAGAACGCACAATGAAAGGTTTGATCTTAAAAGATCTGTACCAGATCCGGTCGTCCATGCTGGGCATGGTGATTGCAGTATTTGTGATGCTGGCTGTATGGTGCGGTGATACAACAGGGGAGTCTGCTTTCCTGCTGAATTATGCCGCTTTTCTGCTGGGAGTCATCCCCGCGTTTCTGATCTCCTATGATATCGCTTATGGCTGGATCGATTACAGCTTCGGCCTGCCGCTGGACAAAAAGCAGCTGGTGGGCGAAAAGTATCTGCTGGGTCTGCTGGCTGTGGCGGTAGTGGAGGTGCTGACGGTTGTGGCCTATGGTATCGCCTATTTCCTCCATGGAGTTCAGCATGGCCCTTCATTGGGATTTATGATGGTAGAGATCGTGACGGTGATCCTGCTTGTGAACAGCATCTTTATGCCGTTGGCGTACCGTTTCGGCTCTGAAAGATCCCGAGTGGTATATATTCTGATGTTTGCGGTCTATGGCGCGGTTCTGGGAGCCAGCGGAAAAATGCTGCCTGGCAGTTCCGGTGAAATGGTTTCCCTTGCACAGCTGCAAAACTCCGCTGCTGTCACCCCGGCCAAAGTCATGCTGGCCCTGCTGCCCATTGCACTGGTGCTGTATGCCGTATCGTGGCGGGTGTCGGTGGCATGGTATGGGAGATATAAAAAGTAAGCCGTTCTTTGTGCAATATAGCAATAATCCGGTAAAAATTTTGTAAAAGGGGTTGAAAAATCTGGCCCGGCGTAGTATGATAACGGGGCCGAAAGGTAAATCATTGCAACAAGGAGGAGTTTGTTTCCATGTCCAGTGACCATACGGATCACCCTAAACAACGCTTCTCCTGCGATGCGGGCCGCGCAAACGTGTCTGCCGCATCCTGAACTGCACTGCCCTTTGTACACCGCAGGAGTCGTGACTGACAAGATGCGGTGTATTTTTTATGCCTGGAAAACGGGATACGGAGGGAACATAAGATGCAGCAGAACTATGTACAGGAAATTCTGGACATCATCCGCAGCGGCCTGCCTCAGACAGAGCTGGCCGAAAAACTGTCCGATTACCATGAGAACGACCTGGCCGATGCCCTGACGGCCCTGACCCCCGAAGAACGCCAGAAGGTGTACACCGCGCTGGGTGTGGACAAGGTGGCAGAAATCTTCTCCTACCTCGACGACGCGGAGCCGTACCTGAAAGAACTGCACCCTGAGCGTGCCGCCCGGGTCGTCTCCCACATGGATTCGGACGATGCTGTGGACGCTCTGGACGACTTGGAAGAGGCCGATAAGGCAAAGATCGTCCACCAGTTGGATAAGGATGCCGCTGATGATGTGAAGCTGCTGCTCTCCTACAAGGAGGATGAGATCGGCAGCTGCATGACCACCAACTATATCTGCATCCGCAAGGATATGACCATCCGGCAGGCCATGAGCGAGTTGGTTAAGCAGGCGGGGGAGAACGATAACATCTCCACCCTGTATGTGGTGGATGAAAACGAGCACTTCTATGGTGCCATCGACCTGAAAGACCTCATCGTAGCCCGGGCGGAGGACAGTCTGGAAAAGCTGATCGCCCGATCTTATCCCTATGTCACTGACCACGAGAAGATCAGCGACTGCATTGACCGCATCGTGGACTACGCCGAGCGGTCACTGCCTGTTCTGAACGATGCAGGAAAGCTGCTGGGCATCATCACTTCGGCGGACGTGGTCGAGCTGGTGGACGACGAGATGGGCGATGATTACGCAAAACTCGGCGGCTTGACCAGTGAGGAAGATCTGAACGAGGGCATCTTCCAGAGCGTGAAAAAGCGCCTGCCCTGGCTGATCGCCCTGCTGTTCCTTGGAATGCTGGTGTCCTCGGTGGTGGGCGCTTTTGAATCGGTGGTGGCGGTGCTGCCCGTCGTCATCTGCTTCCAGTCCATGGTGCTGGATATGGCCGGCAATGTGGGCACCCAGTCTCTGGCTGTGACCATCCGTGTGCTGGTGGACGAGAACCTGACCACCGGCAAAAAGCTCAAGCTGCTCTGGAAGGAAATGCGGGTGGGCCTTGTGAACGGTGTCCTGCTGGCTGTCATGGCACTGGGCTTCCTGGGGTGCTACATCCACTTCTTCAAGGCCTACGCCTGGGGCGAAGCCTTCCTGCTGTCCGGCTGTGTGGGCGTGTCGCTCATCGTGGCCATGGTCATTTCCAGTCTGGTGGGCACCGTGACCCCCATGCTGTTCCATAAGATCCACATCGACCCCGCCGTGGCATCCGGACCGCTCATCACCACCATCAATGACCTGGTGGCCGTGGTGGTTTACTATGGCCTCGCCGCTGTGGTGCTGATCGATATGTTCCATCTGGGATAAAAGTATAAAGTAAGAGCCAGCGTCCTGACGTGTAGCCGGGACGCTGGCTTTTTTATTGATTCTGTATCCAATACCGCTGCGTCAGCATTCCATCAGAGGAGTCAAACTGTTCATCCTCCAGCACGCCGCCGTTGGCGCGGATGGTCTTTGCCGAGGCCACGTTGTAGTGGTCACAGCAAATGCGCACCTTCTCGATGCCGTGCTCCTTGGCCTTCTCCAGTGTCAGGCGGAGCATCTGGGTGGCGTAGCCGTTCTGCCGCTCCGAGGGGCGGACGCTGTAACCGATGTGGCCGCCGTAGGTCAGCAGATAGTCGTTGAGGTGATGGCGCAGGTTGGTCATGCCCACCAGATGCTCCTGCTCGTCCAGTGCCAGATACTCAGTGGCGGGCACGAGCCCGGCGGGGGTGGTAGCCGGGTCCTTCAGCTTGTGAAGCTGTTCCAGCCAGGCATCAAAATCATCATATTTGTCCAGTGCCGAGGTGCCGTCCATCCGGGAGCCGATGGCAAGGAACTCTTCCCGGAAGGCCATCACCTGTTCCCGGTCGTCCTCGTTCGGTTCTCGCAGGTGGATCCTCTGGGGCGAGGTGCGCCGGGTCGCCTTACGGAAATCCGGGGCCTTCATCAAGCCGTGGCGGTTGCAGTAAAAGTAGAGCACGCCTGTGCCCCGCAGGGGGAAGCGCGCGGCGGCATCACCCTCGGGGTAGAGCTTGACCAGCTGCAGCTTGTCGCCGGTGAGGTAGGCGATGAAGGAAATGTAATGATCTTTTTCCATGGGGTGGTGCAGGGTGACAAAGAGCTCGTCTTCCACCCGTTCCACGGTCAGCTGGTGGTGCTCGTCGGCATCCTCGGCCTCGGCGATATCCAGCGCGGGCAGGGTGATGCCGCAGCAGCTCACCACAGCCTGTCCGGTGGCGTGGAGCACATTGCCACAGACGGGGCAGACATAGAGCTTGCTTCTTAACAGGTTGGCGGCCCGGTTCCGGTTGGTAACGGGCTCGCCCTGCATCAGCTCCAATACGCTGACACCCAGGGCTGTGGCCAGCGGTTCCAACAGGGAGATGTCGGGCAGGCCCTTGGCAGTCTCCCACTTGGAAATGGTCTTTGCGCTGACGGAAAGCATTCCGGCAAGCTCTGCTTGTGTCAGCCCCTTGGCTTCCCGCAGCTGCCGGATGGTGCTGCCGGTGACGTATGTGTTCATGTTCTGTCCTCCTCAATTCCCCCAAGCCATTGCGGTGGGGGTCTGTTTGTTAGACCAAAGTATACCTGAACAAAAAACTCCACGCAACCTACGCTGCGTGGAGTTCGTGCTTTAACGGGATTATTCGGCCTCGGGTTCTTCCTCGTCCGGGTCCAGCTCCATGCTGAACACGGCCTTTTTCAGCTTGCCGCAGCCCTGGGCTTTCAGGCCGGATTTGTAAGGA
>CALDLZ010000212.1 GCA_937915335.1 uncultured Faecalibacterium sp. | reverse complement strand
CCCAGCTTTCCTATGTGACCCACTCCGGCGAGGGTGAAGGTCTGCTGTTCTTCGGCAATGTCATTCTGCCCTTCGTTGATCGTTTCCCGACTGACCTTGAACTCTACCGCATTATGACCACCAAATTGGGAGAGGTATCGGAGGGTGCGCAGAAATGAGCAGTCCGAAGCTGAATTTCAAAGAGGAAACATCAGCAAAAAAGACCCGCTCTCCCCCGAAGAAAGCGAGGGTCGAACAATCCACACCCAAAAAGAAGAAGCTGAAACTCGATGCGGACAAGGCCGCAGAGAAAGCCCAGCATCTGCGATTTGGCAAGGCAGAACTGACCCCAGACGAGTTGAGCCGTTTGAGCAAGGCGCAGAAGCGTGAGATGTACGCCGCCCATGTCGCCCGCTCTGCGGCGCACCGGGAAATCGACCAGTACGAGGAAGATAATGTCGGTGTGCAGGCACTGAGCAAGGGCGAAAAAACTGCCGGGAATGTCAGGGACATTTCTAAAAGCCGCTATGCCCGGAAGCTGAAAAAGAAAGCCAAGATACAGGGCAAGAAAGGCTCAAAAAACGCAAAATCTTCTGCACAAGAACCGACCAAACCACAAAATGCAGGAGATTCCGGCAACGGCGAGGGCTGTTCCAACTGGCTCTCCCGATGGCGGCAGAAGCATGACATTCGGCAAGGCTATTATGCCGCTGCCCGGTCGGGCGGCACAGCAACGCAGACTGCTGGGGGCAAAAAAGCTGCATCCAGCGGTGCATCTGCGGCACGGTCTGGTGTAGAGCAGGTCATAGACAAGGGCAAAAGTACAGTCAGTACGGCAGTAAATGGTCTTATGACTGCCGCAAAGAGCAACGCGCACGTTCTGGTGATCGTGGGCGTTTTTGTTTTGCTCATTCTCATGGTAATGTCGGGCTTTTCGTCCTGCGGCATTCTTTTTTCGGGCGGCACACAGGTGTCCGGACAGACCATCTACACTGCCGAGGACAGGGACATTCGCGGCGCAGAGCAGGACTACAAGAAGCTGGAAAAGGAACTGGATAAAAAAATCAAACGCACCCCGCAAGACCATCCGGGGTACAACGAGTATCAGTACCATCTTGACCCCATCGAGCATGACCCGCGGCAGCTCACTTCGTTCCTGACTACCCTGTACGATGATTACACCCGGTCAGAGGTTCAGGGCAAATTGAAGGAAATCTTCAAAAAGCAGTACAAGCTGACAACTTGGGTGGAGGTGCAGATACGGTATAAGACCGTGTGGGTCATCAGTCCGGCAGGAATCCCGGTTCCTACACAGGTGCCGTATGAGTACAAGATTTTCCACACCAAGCTGGAAAATCGTGGTCTGGAGGTCGTTATCCGGGAAGAACTGACAGACGACCAGTGGAAACGGTACGAGATTTTTCAGGATACGCTGGGTGGTCGGCCTTACCTGTTCAACGGTGGACTGCCGCCCGGCGGCTCGGATGGCTCCGGCGCACCCGGCATTGACTACACCGTTCCAGCAGAAGCTTTAACGGACAGCGAGTTTGCGGCCATCTACGAGGAAGCCAAGAAATATGTCGGTACGCCCTATGTCTGGGGCGGCTCTACCCCGGAAACAGGCTTCGACTGTTCCGGCTATGTCTGCTGGGTCTACAACCAGAACGGCTATGACGTGGGGCGCACTACTGCCAATGGTCTATGGAATAAGTGCCAGCACATTTCCGAAGCAGAAGCCAAACCCGGTGATTTGGTCTTTTTCAAAGGCACTTATGACACCCCCGGCATGAGCCATACCGGGATTTATCTCGGCAACGGCATAATGGTATCTGCTGGAGACCCCATCAAGTATGCAAATATCCACTCGTCCTACTGGGAGAAACATCTCGCAGGATTTGGGCGGCTTTCAAAATGATTGGAGGGTTTACTATGAGCGAAAAATTGGAAAAACTGCGCGCAATGCTCGAAAAAGAAAAAGAGCGGCGCATCAAACTGAACAACCGCATCGAGATTCTGGAACGGCGAATTCAGGAGGCCGAAGCCGCCGAGGTGAATGAGATGGTGCGCAGTGCAAAGGTCAGCCCGGAACAGCTTGCCGCCCTGCTGCGGCAGTCTGCCACTACCACCCCGAACCCGGCTGCGCTGGCCGCAGTCGGTGCTGTGTTTGCAAAGGAGGATGATTCGGATGAAGATTAAGAAGTTTGGCGCACTGCTGGTGTCGGCGGTGCTGTGCATCGGCATGGCGGCTCCTGCCTTTGCCTATGAGGGCGATTCCGCCCCGGTGGAGCAGCCTGCTCTGCCGGAAATCGTGGAGGAAGATACTGTCACCATCACGGATGAGGAATCCGGCGCACTGACCCCGGAGGGCAATCTGACGCTGGTAGACGACTACTACACCAATTATTCTGATGGCAGTGGCCAGCAGTTCATTACGATGGTGTCGAAGTCGGGTGCTACCTTCTATCTGGTGATCGACCGCAATGCAAAGGGGCAGCAGACTGTGCATTTCATGAATCTGGTGGATGAAACTGACCTTCTGGCCTTGATGGACGAAGATGCTGCCGATGCCTATACCGCTGAAAAAGAAGCTG
>CALDLZ010000211.1 GCA_937915335.1 uncultured Faecalibacterium sp. | reverse complement strand
CGTGCTGGGAGGCAGCTCTTTTCTTCCCCTTTCGCTCACTACTCGTTCACCAACGGGTTCATTTGGCTGATTTTTAAGATTGGTATGAAAATTTTTCCTGCCGTTCATAGAATTGTTCCTTTCGTTCTGTTCGGGTTTATAGGCCGGAGCAAAACGAGGCGGAGAACGGCATCCGATACCCAATCGTAGGTTATCAAAATGCGGGGCTTTATCGGATGTGAATTGAAGTATATAAAAAGCGAGCCACAACTCACTTCTATGAGTATGGCTCGCCCCTACGTTATTTGAATATTTTTTTAATTGGTGTTAGGGCTTTTCGAGTGGACGGTAAGCCCCATTTTATTTTGCGCTCCTTTGTTTTGATACTCTTATCCATATAGCTCTTCGCTTCAAATTGTGAGCTATAACTCACACAATGTGAGTTTCATGGTTATTTATATGAGCGATAGCACACCCTACAATGAGGTAGAGGTGATGTATAGTGAACAATCCTCTTGACTTGTTTGCATGGAAAGTGCGGTCAGAACGTAAGCGGCAGCATTTGACACAGAGAAAATTGGCTGAACGGCTCAATATGAACGCCCGTACAATCATAGATTTGGAAACCTGCCAGAGTAATCCCAAATTTGAAACGGTGGCTCTTGTCGCTAAAGAGTTAAATATCAGCGTGGACGCTGCCATTTTTCCAGACATGGTAAATCAGACGGTTTCAAAAACAGTTGTAGACTTCTTTGCCGGGAAAAGTGAGGCGGAAATTGAAAAATATATTGCGCTTTGCAAACAGGCGGAAGCATTTCAAAAAGACGAATAACGCGGCCGGGTGTATCAATCCCGACCGCGTTATTTTTTATCTGTTTGCTGCTAAGCGGACGGATTACGATATGCGCACAATGGAACCTCCGCATCGCATACGCTGAATTTTGTTAAGCAAGGCTCCATCCAGCCGCATTCTTTCGGATGTTGACAAACTCCTGATAAATGCCGGGCTGCTTCAAAAGTTCTTCGTGAGTGCCCTGCTGTACAATCTGGCCGTTGTCAATGATCAAAATCTGATCGGCATTCTGGATGGTATTCAGACGGTGGGCAATTACGAGAAGTGTCTTGCCCTTTACCAGTTCCGAGATAGCCTCCTGAATATAACTTTCATTGTCAGTATCTACGCTTGCGGTAGCTTCATCCAAAATGATGATAGGAGCATCTTTCAAGATGCAGCGTGCAATCGAGATGCGCTGCTTTTCACCGCCGGAGAGTGTAGCACCGCCTTCACCAACTACGGTCTGGAATCCATCCGGCAACGCCATGATGAAATCATAGCAGCGGGCCTTCTTAGCAGCTGCATAGACTTCTTCCTCGGTGGCACCCGGTTTGCCCATGCTGATATTGTTGTAAATGGTATCTTGGAATAAGTACACTCGCTGGAATACCATGCTGATCTGCTCCATCAGCTCTGCCAAAGGCACGTTCCGAATGTCCACACCTCTTATTGTTATGCTGCCAGATTTTACATCCCAAAGCCGAGCCAGCAAATTGGCAATAGTAGACTTGCCGCTGCCAGAAGGTCCGACTAAAGCAGTCATGGAATCTTTCTTCATGGCAAAGCTGATATGATGCAGAACTTCTTTGTCCTGATAAGCAAATGCAACATCGTTAAACTGAACTTCTGGCTGTCCCGGCTGTGCCTGTGCAGGAAGATGCTGCTTGCCCGTGTCGGGAAGTTCAGTCTCATTCAGGACTGCTTCAATGCGGTCAAGAGCTGCATTCATAACGGTAAGACGAGATGCTTCCCCATAAAGAGCTTTCAGCGGTCCAAAGAGGTCAAACACAAACAGCAGAACACCAAGCACATAGGCCAGCGGAAGTGCGCCGCGCTGTTCCAATACAATTGACAAGCCGAAAATCGCCGCAATACCAATGCCGTAAAGAATATTCAGGCTCATTGTCCATGGTGTCATTTTCTGCTCAAAAGCAAGGGAGGTGTTTCTGGAACGCTGGAAATTGTCAGTCAGTTCTTCTGATTTTTCGCCCAGCAGGTTGTAGCTCTTGATGACGCCAATGCCCTCCACAAAGGACAGCACTGCATCGGTCAGCCGTTCGCTCTGCTCCTGCCGCTCTGCGGCTTCCCGCAGGGAAACCTTGTTCATTCCTTTTGATACCAGCCATGCCAGAACCGTGACCGCGGCAGCAATCAAACCGAGCTGTACGTTCAAATAAAACATGAATACCAGTAGAATCAAGGAGGACAGCAGATAGCTCATCATGTTGCCCAGCGTACTCATAGCGACTTCTTCAATGAATACCATATCTGTGCTAAGAACAGAGCTGATTTTGCCAATATTGCCGGAAGTAAAATAGCCCATCGGAAGTTTCCGCAGATGGCTACCCAGTTCCATGCGTTTGTCCGCAAACATCAAATATCCTGCGGCACTTTGCAGGCTGTCGCTGAGGTAATGAACAAGAATTTGCACCAACACTGCTGCGGCAAGTCCAAGGCCGATATAAAGGCAAGTCTGGCTGGTCAGTGTGTCAGCTGCAAAGCGGCTCAAAACTACAAAGGCAAGAACGATTGGCATTTTTGACAAAATGGATTCCAAAAACGCACAGACGAATGCACCTTGAATACGGCCTTTATAGCGGCCGGAGAGTTTCAAAATTCTTGAAAACATCGCAAACATTTAGGCTCCCTCC
Organism: uncultured Faecalibacterium sp.; assembly: GCA_937915335.1. Lineage (GTDB taxonomy): Bacteria > Bacillota > Clostridia > Oscillospirales > Ruminococcaceae > Faecalibacterium. The sequence goes on along the minus strand of CALDLZ010000211.1, from coordinate 514 downwards.
TTTGCAGTGTGTACTTTCCATTCGGCACTGTCCTGTGCGGCTTTCCACAATTTCTGATATTCAGGGCAGGAGTGAATCAAATCCTGATGCTTACCCGCTGCTACCAATTTTCCGTGGTCGATGACACAAATTTGATCGGCATTCATAATGGCGGGCAGTTTGTGAGCAATCACCACGAGGGTCTTGCCTTTTACAAGTTCTGCAATGGCTGCTTCCATCTTTTCTTCATTTTCGGGGTCAGCATAGGCTGTTGCTTCATCAAGAACTACAATGGGGGCATCCTTTAAGATTGCTCGCGCCAGAGAAATACGCTGACGCTGACCGCCGGAGAGCATTTTTCCGGCATCGCCTGCCATGGAGTGAATGCCCTGCGGGAGTTTTTCAATGAACTCCATGCACTGAGCTTTCTTTGCAGCCTCTATTACTTCTTCATCCGTTGCAGTCAGCCGACCGAGCCGAATGTTTTCCAGCAGAGAAGTATTAAACAAATACTGATCCTGCGCCACATAGGAGA
>CALDLZ010000210.1 GCA_937915335.1 uncultured Faecalibacterium sp. | reverse complement strand
ACGATAAGGGGCCGGTGGTGGCCAGCCTGTTCGCACTGAAGGCCATCCGGGATCTGGGGCTGCCGCTCAACCGCCGTGTCCGGCTGTTGTTCGGCCTGAACGAGGAGACCAATGACCGGGATGTGCTCTATTACCGTGCCCACGGTGGCGAGATCCCGGTGCTGGGCTTTACCCCGGACGGCGAGTACCCGCTCATCAACGGTGAAAAGGGCATCCTGAACGAGAGCTATGCCGTGGTCTTGCACCAGACCGGCCCGTGGCGGCTGAAAAAGGTCAAGGGCGGCGTGGCCGGCAATGTGGTGCCGGACTACGCCTGCGCCGAGCTGACCACTCCGGCGGGGGCTTCCCTGCCCGAAGCAGAGCACATCACCGTCACCGCCATCCCCGGCGGGTATAAGGTAGAAGCCAAGGGCGTTTCGGCCCATGGCAGCCACCCCGAACAGGGCGAGAACGCCATCGGGCGGCTGGTGTGTTATCTTGACCGACTGCCGCTGGAAGGCGATGCCAAGCAGGCCGTGCACTTCCTGGCTGAGAGGCTGGGCACCGACCCTTACGGGGAGCGGCTGCTGGGCCATCGGCTGGAGGATGAGCTCTCCGGCCCCATGAGCTGCAACTGGGGCCTTATCGAGGGCGATGAGCACAGCCTGTGGGTCAAGTTGAACTACCGCTACCCCGTGACTAAGACCAAGGAGGACTGCCAGCCCGCCGTGCAGGCCGCCTTCGAGGCCGCAGGCTGGACGCTGGATGCACAGGTACATAAGGAGAAGCTCTACTACCCTGCCGAGACCCCGCTGGTCAGCGCCCTGCTGGATGTTTACCGGGATGCCACCGGAGACAACGCCCCGCCCAAGTGCATCGGCGGCGGCACCTACGCCAAGATGCTGCCCAACGTGGTGGCCTTTGGCCCCCTGTTCGCAGGCGACCCTGTCACCGAGCACCAGCCCGATGAATTCATCGATCTGGATCGTCTGGTGCAGAACGCCCAGATCATCGCGCACGCTATCGTCAAGCTGGCAAATCTGCCGCTGGAATAAGAGGAGGATGGGACTATGAAGATCACGCAGGTGCGGCTGGGCCGCATTTCTACCCCGCTGCGGGTGCCCTTCAAGACGGCACTGCGCACCGTGAACAGCGTTGAGGATGTTATCGTGGAGCTCCACACCGATACCGGTGCCGTGGGCTACGGCGAAGCACCCCCCACCGGTGTCATCACCGGCGACACCACCGGGGCCATCATCGGGGCCATTCAGGATCATATCGCTCCTGCCCTGCTGGGCCGTGATTTGGGCGAGTTCGAAGATCTGACTGCCGCCGTGCAGAAAGCGCTCGTCCACAACACCAGCGCCAAGGCCGCTGTGGATATGGCGTTGTGGGATCTGCTGGGCCAGAAGTACAACGCCCCCGTCTACCGGATGCTGGGCGGTGCCCGGAAGAACATCGTCACCGATATCACCATCAGCGTCAACCCGCCTGAGGAGATGGCCCGGGATGCCCGCAATGCCATCGCCCGGGGCTACGACTGCCTGAAAGTCAAAGTTGGCATTGACCCGGAGCTGGATGTAGCCCGTCTGGCCGCTGTGCGGCAGGCTGTGGGCAAGGGCATCAGACTGCGGATCGACGCGAACCAGGCCTGGAACGCCAAGCAGGCCGTCCGCATCCTGAACCAGATGCAGGAGAAGGGGCTGGACATTGAATTCGTGGAGCAGCCTGTCCCCGCCGCTGACCTGGAGGGAATGCAGTATGTTACCCGTCACGCCGACGTACCGGTGCTGGCCGACGAGAGCGTGTTCAGCCCGGCGGATGCCCTGAAGATCATGCAGACCGGTGCGGCCGACCTGGTAAACATCAAGCTGATGAAGTGCGGCGGTATCACCAACGCCCTGCGCATCGCTGCCGCCGCCGAGGTCTACGGCGTGGAGTGCATGATCGGTTGTATGCTGGAAGCCAAGGTCAGCGTCAATGCCGCTGTTGAGCTGGCCTGCGCCAAGAAGATCATCACCAAGATCGATCTGGACGGCCCCGTGCTCTGCAGTGAGGATCACATCCTTGGCGGTGCCGTGTTCGACGAAAAGAACATCACCGTCTCCGACGCGCCCGGCATGGGCATCCAGGGCTTTGTTCCCGGCAAAGTGTCCTATCTCGATTAAAATGTGAAAGAACCGCATCCCGGAATACACGGGGTGCGGTTTCTTTTTGCAAAACTGTGCGCATATAAAATACAATGAAAAATCTTCGTGTTAGTTTGCGCTGAAATGAAAAACCAAAAAAGCGGCTGAAATCTTTGACTTTTCGGCTCTGGCGGCGTATAATCGTACATGTTCCTTGTAGAGGAATGGGAAAAGTGTGCGCAATATACGCACAATATGGATAGAGGAGTGGAAAAGTTATGAAGACGTTGAAAGCCATTGCGGCAAAGTACAACGCCACCAGCCTGATCCTGCGCATCGTCATCGGCCTTGTGATCGGTGCGGTGCTGGCACTGGTGGTACCCGGCGCGGGCTGGGTGGAAGAGTTCGGCAACCTGTTCGTGGGTGCCCTGAAGGGCATTGCCCCGGTGCTGGTGTTCGTCATCGTGGCAAGCGCTCTGGCGCAGGGCACCTCAAAGCTTGACCGCCGGTTCGGCACGGTCATCTGGCTGTACATGCTGACCACCTTCCTGGCAGCCGCCATTGCGGCCATCACCAGTTTTATATTCCCCCAGAATATCGTTCTGGCCGAGGCGGCAGAGTCTGAGGTGGTGCCCCAGGGTCTGGGCGAGGTGATGAGCACTCTGCTCACCAACTTTGTGGCAAACCCCGTCAGCGCCCTGCTGAACGGCAACTATATCGGCATCCTGTTCTGGGCCTGCCTGTTTGGCCTGGCTATGAAGAAGTACGGCGCGGACAGCACCAAGCTGTTCCTGGCAAATACCGCGGATTCCATCTCCCAGATCGTCCGCTGGATCATCAACCTCGCGCCCTTCGGCATCATGGGTCTGGTCTACACCAATGTGTCCAGCAACGGCCTGTCCATCTTCACCCAGTATGGCAAGCTGCTGCTCCTGCTGGTGGGCACCATGCTCTTTATGGCGCTGGTGGTTTCCCCCTTCATCATCTTCCTGTATCTGCACTGCAACCCCTATCCGCTGGTGTACCGCTGCCTGCGTGAGTCCGGCCTGACCGCGTTTTTCACCCGCAGCTCTGCCGCCAACATCCCCGTGAACATGGATCTGTGCGAGAAGCTGGGTCTGGATAAGGATATGTATTCTGTCTCCATCCCGCTGGGCGCGACCATCAATATGGATGGCGCGGCCATCACCATCACCATTATGACGCTGGCTGCCGCCAATACGCTGGGCATCAAGGTGTCCCTGCCCGCCGCCATCGTCCTGTCCGTGATGAGCGCTCTGGGTGCCTGCGGCGCTTCCGGTGTGGCCGGCGGCTCCCTGCTGCTGATCCCCATGGCCTGCTCCCTGTTCGGCATCTCCAATGATGTGGCCATGCAGGTGGTCGGTGTCGGCTTCATCATCGGCGTGGTACAGGATTCCGTGGAAACTGCCCTGAACTCCGCCGGTGACGTGGAATTTGCCGCCACCGCCGAGTATCACCAGTGGCTCAAGGAGGGCAAACCTCTGCCCGAGTTCCTGCGCAAGTGATGCAAAACTGAAAAAAGTGCTCAAAGACTGCTGTGCCGTTGGCATGGCAGTCTTTTTGTTTGAAGCTTTTTTCGGGCATTCTGTACAAGAAAGAGCTTTTCGCAGGGGAAAATGACTGTTTCTGACGGATTTTGCCTGAGAATATCCCTTTTTCTGGAAGAAATTCTGGGCAAAACGGAGAGAAAATCCGAAAATTCTTTCCAAATCAGAGCCCAATTGTCCATGTATACAAGAAGTTTCTTTTAATAAAAAAACGTTTTGTGCTAGTTGCGCAAAGGACGAAAGAACGTTAAAAATATAGCACTAAATTCATAGTTTGTTCATAGAATTTATAAATCCATGTCATAATTGGGTGGCATAATATGGCCATCCTCAGAGAGAGGGGAACGAAAGAACAAAGCTTCTGAGAGGTTCCGCACTGAGGATGCAGGGAGCATAGAGGCCCTGCCAAAAAACACAATGACATTTACCGATATACGGAGGATATTTATTATGATGAACAAGAATACTGTTGTTATGGATAACACTATGATGGATGCTTACCTGACTGTCACCGAGGGTATGACTGGTAACTACGGCATTGGTCTGGCTTTCGCAAGCCTGGTCGAGAACGCTAAGAAGAACATTGTCAACCAGAGCAACCGCCGCACTGCAAACGCTAGCTTCGCCGGCTAATTCTTCTCCGATTGCCGGTTTGAGATTCTCCTTCTTTTTGTTACAGCTGCTGCCACATCTGTAATATGAACTGAAAAGCCCGGAACCACCTGCCGCCATGACAGGTACGGTTCCGGGCTTTTTGTTTATCAGGTCAAGTCAAAGGGCTCAATCCATCAGCTTTGCCTTCTGCAGGGCGGCAAGGATCAGCGGGATGAGGATGAGCTGGGCAATGATGCCGGGCACGGCGGGGAGCACGGCACCGGACAGGAAGGCGCTGAAGAGGAAGCTGGAACCGGACAGGCCGGCCAGCACAAAGCGGACGGCCCCCCAGACCAGACGGCCTGCCACCATAGCGGTGACGAGGGTGGCGTACATCATGGGCAGGGTATGCTTGACTTTGCGGTACATAAAGCCTGCCACGGCACCGTAGGTGGCCAGCTCAAAGGCCATGGAAATAGCGATGGGGTACATCGGGGGCATCCCGAACAGCACCGAACGGAGCAGCGGGGCAATGAAGCCCAGTGCCAGGCCCCAGGGGCCGCCCAGCACGAAGCCTGCCAGCAACACCGGGAAGTGCATGGGGCAGAGCATGTTGCCCACCTGCGGCACATGGCCGGTGATCATGGGCAGTATAAAGGTCAGCGCCAGAAACAGCGCGGCCAGCACCAGATTGTGGGTCGTGGAACGGGTTTTGGTGTTCATCAATGATTCCTCCTGAACATGCGCGGACAAAAAAGGGGCCTGCCGCCAGCATACACGCCAGCGGCAGACCCCTTCGTGGTGTCTGCTTCAAAAATAAGATTTGCCATGGAAAAACGGGCTTCGGCCCGCAAAGCCCCGGCTTCAGCCGGGAATTGTGCAAAAAGTATAGCAGATGGAGCCACGGTTTGTCAAGCGGCGGGCCCTGCCCTGCAAATTGCCCAAAAATACGACGATTTCCACTCGCTTTTGCCCGGCAATGTACATTTTGACGAAAGAACCTTGACGTTTTTGCATAGAATAGATAATATAGACTTGAGAAATAGCGCATCGGGGCGTACAACCCGGGTGCGTGCCATATCCGATGCAAACGCGGAGGTTCATACGGGAGGACCAAAGATGACAAATGCAGAAAAGCTTACTCTGGCAAAACACGCCTGTCATATTCGCATGGGCGTGATCGAGGGCACGCATAGCGCCAAGTGCGGCCATCCGGGCGGCAGTCTGGATATCGCCGAGGTGTTGGCGTACCTTTATTTTAAGGAGATGAAGGTGGATCCGAAGGATCCGAAGAACGCTGACCGTGACCGCCTGGTGCTCTCCAAGGGCCACGCTGCCCCGGCACTGTACGCCGCACTGGCTGAGCGTGGGTTCTTCCCGGTGGAAGATCTCAAGACCCTGCGCAAGATCGGCAGCTACCTGCAGGGCCACCCCAACATGAACAGCGTGCCGGGCGTGGATATGTCCACCGGCAGCCTGGGCCAGGGTGTGAGCGCCGCCTGCGGCATGGCACTGGGTGCCAAGCACGCCGGCAAGCCCCTCAGTGTCTACACCATCCTGGGTGACGGCGAGGTGGAAGAGGGCGAGTGCTGGGAGGCCTTTATGTTTGCTTCCCACTACGGCCTGTCCAACCTCTGCGTGATGATCGACCGCAACCACCTGCAGATCGACGGCACCACCGAGACCGTGATGAACAGTGCCCCGCTGGAGGATAAGCTGAAAGCCTTCAACTTCAACGTGCTGACCATCAACGGCCACGACTTTGATGCCATCGAGAATGCCATCAACGCCTTCCACGCTGAAAATGAAAAGCCCACCTGCATCATTCTGGATACCACCAAGGGCAAGGGCGTTTCCTTTATGGAGAACGTCGTTGACTGGCACGGCAAGGGCCCCAATGATGAAGAGTATGCACAGGCCATGCAGGAGCTGAACGCAGCCTATGCCGCGCTGGAAGAGGAGGACAAGTAAGATGGCAGACGTGAAGAAGATCGCTACCCGTGACAGCTACGGCAACACCCTGAAGGAGCTGGCCGCCGAGGGCCACGATGATCTGGTGGTGCTGGACGCTGATCTGGCTGCCGCCACCAAGACCGGCATGTTCCGCAAGGCTTACCCGGACCGCCACTTCGATTGCGGCATTGCCGAGGGCAACATGATGGGCGTGGCCGCCGGCCTGTCCACCATGGGCTATGTCCCCTTTGTTTCCAGCTTTGCCATGTTTGCCGCGGGCCGTGCCTTTGAGCAGATCCGCAACTCCATCGCTTACCCCCGTCTGAATGTCAAGATCGGTGCCACCCACGGCGGGATCTCCGTGGGCGAGGACGGCGCTTCCCACCAGTGCTGCGAGGATTTTGCCCTGATGCGCAGCCTGCCCGGTATGACTGTTATCTGCCCCGCAGATGACGTGGAGGCCCGCGCTGCTGTCCGTGCCGCTTACGCTATGCAGGGCCCCGTTTACCTGCGCTTTGGCCGTCTGGCAGTGCCCGTGTTCCACGATGAGGCCACCTACCACTTCGAGCTGGGCAAGGGTGAGCAGATCACCGAGGGCAATGATATCGCTATCATCGCCACCGGCCTGATGGTCAACGAGGCCCGTCTGGCTGCCGAGCAGCTGGCTGCCGAAGGCATTCATGCCCGGGTCATCAACATCCATACCATCAAGCCGCTGGACGAGGAGATCGTCCTCAAGGCCGCCAAGGAGTGCGGCAAGGTCATCACCGTCGAGGAGCACAGCGTCATCGGCGGCCTGGGCGAGGCTGTCTGTGCTGTCCTGAGCGAAAAGCTGCCC
>CALDLZ010000209.1 GCA_937915335.1 uncultured Faecalibacterium sp. | reverse complement strand
AAGAAAAGATTTTTCGGACAATCTATTTGAAAAACGTTTGGAGTGTGGTATTATCTTTGTAAAATATGCCACAAAAACGGAGAGAATGCTCCAAGCGGCAGAAAGAGGGAAAAACCGATATGAAATACGCAAGCAACAACATCCGCAATATCTTGATTGCAGGCCATGCCGGCAGCGGCAAAACGACGCTGACTGAGGCATTGGTCTATTTTTCGGGCGCAGCAGAGCGTATGGGCCGTGTCGAGGACGGCACCACGATTTCGGACTTTGACCCTGAAGAAGCAAAGCGGAAGGCAAGCTTGTCGGCATCTGTGGTGCCTGTGGAATATGACGGCATCAAGTATAACCTGATCGACGCGCCGGGCCTGTTCGACTTTGAGGCAGGTGAGTATGAGGGTATCCGCGCGGCAGAGAGTGTGCTGGTCGTGGTTTCCGGCCGTAGCGGTGTGACCGTCGGTGCGGAAAAGGCGTTCCAGCTAGCCCGCAAGAACGGCAAGGCTACTATGGTGTTTATCTCCAAGTGCGATCTGGAGAATGCCAACTATTTCAAGATCCTTGAGGATATGAAGATCAAGTTTGGCTCCACCGTCTGCCCCTGCGTCGTGCCCGCAAAGCTGGACGACGGCACCCCTGTGTACATCAACCTGTTCAGTCAGAAAGCATTCAAGTATGAGGGTGGCAAACAGATCCAGGTGGACATGCCCGATATCGGCCACCGCTTCCAGGGCCTGATCGAGGCGATGAGCGAGGCGATTGCCGAGACCGATGATGAACTGATGGAAAAGTTCTTCGGCGGCGAACCCTTCACCACCGAGGAGATCGTCGAGGGAATGCGCAAGGGCGTCAAGGACGGCCTGATTACCCCTGTGTTCTGCGGCAGCGCCGTCAACCAGCAGGCATTGGATATGCTGCTGTTCAATATGCACAAACTCCTGCCCAGCCCCCAGCATGATGCCGCAATTTTGGCCGAGGATGCCAATGGTGAGCCCGTGGAGCTGCACTGTGACGAATCCGAGCCTACCGCAGCCTACGTCTTTAAGACCGTGGCTGACCCATTCGTGGGCAAGTTGAGCTATCTGCGCGTGGTCAGCGGTAAGGTGACCAGCGGCGCGATCCTGACAAATGCCCGTACCGGCGATATTGAGAAGATCGGCAAGCCCCTGACCGTTATCGGCAAGAAGCAGGTCGAGACCGACGGTATCGGTGCCGGTGATATCGGCGCTGTGGCAAAGCTGGTCAGTGCAAAGACCGGCGATACCCTGTGCGACGCTTCCCGTATGGTCAAGCTGCCTGCCGCAAGTTTCCCGCTACCCAGCCTGTTCATGGCCGTTACCGTGGCCAAGAAGGGCGACGAGGGGAAGATCTCCAGTGCTCTGGCCCGTCTGATGGAAGAAGACCCGACCCTGAGCTATGTCAACAACGCTGAGACTCACCAGCAGATCATTGGTGGTCTGGGTGAGCAGCATCTGGATGTGGTCAAGGCCAAGCTGAAGAATAAGTTTGGCGTGGAGATCGGCCTGGAAGCACCCCGTATTGCGTATCGTGAATCCATCCGCAAGGCCTGCCAGAAGCAGGGCCGCCATAAGAAGCAGACCGGCGGCCATGGCCAATTCGGCGATGTCGTTATCAACTTCGAGCCCTGCGACAGTGAGCAGGTCGTGTTCGAGGAAAAGGTGTTCGGCGGCAGTGTCCCGAAGAACTTCTTCCCGGCGGTTGAAAAGGGCGTGCGTCTGGCCGCTGAAAAGGGCGTGCTGGCCGGCTATCCCGTGGTTGGTCTGAAAGCCACCCTGCTGGACGGCAGCTACCACCCTGTCGATAGTTCTGAGATGGCCTTTATCATGGCCGCGAAGCTGGCCTATAAGGCCGCAATGCCTGAGGCAGGCCCCGTCATTCTGGAGCCCATCCATACCCTGAAGGCCCATGTTCCCAACGACAATACCGGCGATATCATGGGTGATGTGACCAAGCGCCGTGGCCGTGTGCTGGGCATGGAGCCTGATGAGGACGGTTTGCAGACCATCATTGCCGAGGTTCCTCTGGCTGAGTTGTCCAACTTCACCACCTTCATCCGGCAGACCACCCAGGGCCGCGGTTGGTTCACCACCGAGTTCGCCCGCTATGAGATCCTGCCCGAGATGCTGGTGCCCGCCGTGGTCGAACAGGCCAAGAAGCTTGGTAACCTCGATGAGGGTGCGGAGGATTAAAAGGCGGCTGACCTGATTTTCCTTCATCCGTCACCTATGGTGACTGCTTCCTCAATATAGGAGCAAAGAAAAGCTCATATTGACATTTCCGAAGCCCTGCTGGCAATTCCCTCTGCTGGCGGGGCTTTTTGTTTGTCAAAATACAGAAACGCCTCATCCATACAGATAAGGCGTTCCATACTTTATTATAAGATCAAATCACATAATCATTGCCAGCCTGATCGGGTGCGGCGAGATCGGCCAGCGTGATATTGCCAAAGTAGTTGACGATCATATCGTTCAGGCCCTTCCACATGCCGTAGGTGCGGCAGTTGGGCATCCGCTCACAGGCGGGGGAACCGGGCACCAGACAGCTTACCGGGGCAATACTGCCTTCGGTCAGCAGCAGGATTTCAGCCACGGTATACTGATCGGGACTGCGGGTCAGGCGGTAGCCGCCGCCTTTGCCGCGCAGACCCTCCAGGAAGCCGTTCTGCACCAGCACTTTCAAGATGTTTTCCAGATATTTTTCCGAGATCTCCTGCCGGGCAGCGACCTCCTTGAGCGGAACATATTTTTCAGACTGGTGCTCTGCAAGGTCGATCATCACCCGCAGCGC
>CALDLZ010000208.1 GCA_937915335.1 uncultured Faecalibacterium sp. | reverse complement strand
TTTTTCCGAATTTATTTTGTAAATTCCAGGTAGCACTCGAAGGCGGCGTGTTCCTCGCGGCGGCCCACCACGTACCAACCCTCGGCAGAGGGAGCATAAAACACTTCCATCTGACTGCCCAGCGGAACCTCGCAGTGATACTTGATCGATGCGAATTTCAGCGACCCGGCCTTGACCACCTCCAGCGGCAGGGCATCACAGGCGATGTCCAGATAACAGGAGTTGTTGACATGGCCGTTCAGGTCGCATAAAGAATAGCTGGCCGTCCAGCTGCCCGCACGGGTCAACTCCTTTGTCTTATGCACCAGCTGAGGCAGCTCTCCTTCCAGATCCTCATTCCAGTAATCCGGGGTGTACCAGCCGGGCTGGCGCAGGATGCGCTCGCAGTCGGTGTCCACCACGATCCACCGGCTGTCGATGAAGGCACACTCCTGCCCTGCCTCGTCCAGAACACGGGTCAGACGCTTCATGGAACCCTTCTTGCACTGCTCGCAGGCCGTGACAAGGGTCAGCTTTTCAGCACGAAAGGGCATCCGGGTGATCCGCACCGCCTGCTTGCCCACCAGAAAGGCCGTGTGGTGCGCCTTGAAAAAGGCATCGTCCATCCCGTAGGTGCGGGCGTGGTCTGCCGCCGCCTGTTCCACATAGCGGAAGAGAGAGCTTGGCTTGAGCATCCGGCGAAAGTCACCGTCCGCGTTCAGCACCATGATTTGTTCTGTAAATTGGTTCATTGGTTTGCCTTTCCATAAAAATAACCCTCTCCGTCATTGCTGTGCAATGCCACCTCTCCCGAAGGGCGAGGCTACGCTGCCTTTATCCAAGGCCCGCAATAGGCTCTCTCTTTGGGGGAGCTGGCAAAGCCGGACAACTTTGACTGAGAGGGTTAAACTTAATACTGATTTCTCGTCTTTTTGCGCAGCTTGCGCCAGATGTTGAAGCAGGCCAGCGCCACCATGGCAGACAGCAGCAGCAGGAACACGACACCGCTGCCACCCTCATCGTAGCTCTTCATCTCGCTCCACTTCACGTCGAGCTCATTGTTGACCTCATCGCTCAGGGCGGTAAAGACCTGCTCCTTGGCTTCAACTTCCTCTGAGGGATAGGCGATCTCGCTATTCTTCAGATCCTCGTCCAGCACCTCCCACACATCGTGCATGGGGGTAGTGTAGCCGATATACTCAATGTTTGCCTTACCGACATCCGTTTCGCACATGAAGTTGATGAACATCTCAGCGGCTTCCTCGTGCTCACTGGTGGCCGGGATCGCCATGCAGTCCACAGAAAGCACACTGCCCTCTTCCGGGAACACCCAAGCCAGGTCGGGGTTGTCATCGATCATGGTGATGGCATCGCCGGAATAGTACACGCCGATGGCGGCTTCCCCACCGATCATCTTATCAAAGATCTCGTCCATGACGTAAGCCTGCACCAGCGGCTTCTGCGCCTTGAGTTCCTCCACCACTTCGTCCACTTCCTCAGCAGACTGCGGGTTGACATCGTGGCCGCTCTTGAAGGCGGCAATGGCGTAGGCATCGCGGCTGTTGTTGAACATCAGGATGTTGTCCGCATACTGCTCGTCCCACAGGTCAGCCCAGCTGGTGGGGGCTTTGTCCACCAGCTTCGTATTATAGATAATACCGGTGGTGCACAGCGTATACGGTACCGTGTAGGCGTTCTCCGGGTCATAATCCGCGTTGCGGTACTCTTCGTCGATCTTCTGGAAGTTGGGGATGTTGTCGTAGTTCAGGGGCATGAGCATCCCTTCTGAGATCATCTTTGCCACCATGTAATCCGACGGAATGACCACGTCGTAATTGGCGGCACCGGATTTCAGCTTGGCGTACATAGACTCGTTGGAATCGAAGGTGGTGTAGTTCACCTTGATACCGGTCAGTTCTTCAAACGCGGCCACCACATCCACGCTGTCATCCGAACCGTTGGCGATATACTCACCCCAGTTGTAGACATTGATCGTGACGTTCTGACCCTTGAAGCGGGTCCAGTCGTAATCATCCGAAACAGAGATGTCCTCGTTGACCTTGATGGTACCGGCGGCAAAAGCAGGCGTGGCACAGCAGAAGGCCATGACAGCCGTCAGCAGCAGAACAGCAAAACGTTTCATTTTACGTCCTCCCCTCTCAGCGCTCTCTGATCCTGGCGGTACTCCCGGCTCTCCATGGCGTTGGAGACGAGGATGATCGTCAGGATGACCACGAACATGATGGTAGACAGGGCGTAGATCTCCGGGCTGACCTTTTTACGGGTCATGGAGTAGATCGCAATGGGCAGGGTCTCCACCGTGCCGCAGTTGAAGTAGGAGATCATAAAGTCATCGATAGAGTAAGTCAGGCAGATGAGAAAGGCCGACATAATGGCCGGGCTGATCTCAGGCAGAATGACCTTGAAGAAGGCCTGCTTGGGGTCACAGCCCAGGTCAAGGGCTGCCTCATACAGCTTGATATCCAACTGCTTGAGCTTGGGGGTCACGTTAAAGATCACATAGGGCACGTTGAACGCAATATGCGCAATGAGCAGCGTCGGGAAGCCCATAATGGTATCGGGCAGCCAGGAAACGCCCTCGGCAAAGCGCTGGTAGGCCACGAAAAGCAGCATCAGAGAAATACCGGTGATGATCTCAGGGTTGACCACCGGGATGTAGGTGATGTTGGTGACCACCAGACGGCTCTTACGGCCCATGGACGCGATGCCCAGCGAAGCTGCGGTGCCCAGCACCGTGGCGATGACCGCCGAGATGAGCGCCACCTCCAGCGAGACCCGCAGCGCGCTCAAAATGGACGAGTTGTGGAACAGGCTGGTATACCACTTGAGGGTGAAGCCCGTGAACAGCGAGTAGCCCTTGCTCTGGTTGAAGCTGAACACGATCATATAAGCGATGGGCAGGTACATGAAGCAGAAGAACAGGATGACGTAGGCCCGCTGCATCAGGCGCAGATGTTTCGTTTTCATCAGGACACGCCCTCCATTTCATCTTCATCAAAACTGGACGTG
>CALDLZ010000207.1 GCA_937915335.1 uncultured Faecalibacterium sp. | reverse complement strand
CCTGCTCGATCAGGACCACGGGGTCCGGGCAGGTCTTCTTGGCTTCTTCGACCAACTCCATCACGAAGGCCACATACCCGTTGGCACATTCCGCCATTTCGGAGTTATACCAAGTAAGGTCTTCGGTTGGGTCCTTGGCCTCTATGCCGAGTGCCGTCCGGAGCTTGAACTCACAGAGGGCGTGGGCGTCCGTGCCTTCGGCTGCGAAATCGCTGCCTTTGTCGTCGTAGCTTTCACAGAGCCTTGCCGAAGGTGGGCAGTTGAGCCACCTGTGCGAAGACGATGCGGAGAGAAGTGCGTGATTAGCCATTGCCGAGCACCTCCGCATCCGCTATCAGATCCTTGTAGCTGGCCGGGTCAACCTCGGAGAGCTTCTTGGCACCGTACTTCAGGAGTAAGTCTCGGATCTGAGCGGTGAAGCCGTCACGGGACTTTTCTGCCAGAATCGCTCTGACCTCTTCGAGAGTGAGGGCCTTTTCCGGTTCCGGAGCAGGGGCCGCTTCCTCGTTGCCACTGAATGCGCCGGTCAGCCAGTTGGCGATGTCGTTAATAGAAGATGCAATATCCCGTAACTCTCTGATGGTCGCTTCCATTTCGCTCGTTTTGCTCATCCTGTTTTCCTCCTTCCTGAGATTGGCTTGTCTGGTTCAGCTGGATCAGCTTCCTCGCCAGACGTCTTGACACTACGCTGATTGCCGTAAGCACTCCGATAAGCTCTTCATCGGTGACGGCCTTGTTGGGTCTGGACTCACTCATTGGCGGTTCCTCCTTTCTGAGGACCTGTGTTGTTTTGCTGTCCTCAGTACCCACTGGAGGGAAATCAGGGTTTTGAACGAAAAAATCTGAAAAAAATTTGACCGCCGCAGAATTTCTTCCACGGCGGTCATTGCGGGGTATTAGATGAAGTCCGTCAGGGCTTCACGCAGAATGGAGAACACCTTGTTCTTCTGGTAGTTGATGGTCGACTGGCGTTTGCCCATGTCGGCAGCGATTTCACGCTCCGTCTTGCCCTGCATGATGAGCTTGCAGATGCGTCTGCCGTCCGGGTAAGAATGGATTCCGCAGACGGTGCGTCGTCGGCCAGCGTATCGCCAAGGGTAAGCTCGTCGTCCTCGCCGCCGATGGGCGTATCGATGGATACCTTCTTACCGGTAACGTAGAACGGGCAGCCGGGGCAAACACCGTCGCACTTCCAGAGCTGGGCCTTGGTGCAGCGGCACTCGCCGTTCTGTTGGGCATGGTAGCGGGTGTTCCAGATCGGCTGATAGTAAGCCCTGTAAACTTCCTCGCTAACCTCGATGGGGGCCCCGTTGACCGGGATAAAGTACTTCTTGTCGTTGTTTTGCATGAGAAATTTCCTCCGTTCGATTTGCTTGGAACGGAGGTAATCTTCATGGTCAGCTGCAAAATGGGTATAGAAACCTAACCACAGTCCCGACGGAGATTTCTCCGTCCCAGTCTGCAGCTTCCTTATCCAGTAGGCAGCTGTTCGTATTAACTTGTCCCATCAGGCGGCACTGGATCGTCCGGGGCCAGCGGACGTACCGCTTGTGGGTGTGAGCTTTCACTCACATGTACTATTTTATTGAGATTTCGGATTTTCACGAGGAAGCGGGACTTCCGGTTCCGATGGCCGAAAAGCCTGTAAAATAGGCAAAAAAAGAAGGCCCTCATGTCTCGAAAGACATAAGAGCCTTGATTTATCTGGGCTTTATACCGGAAGTGCGACTTCCGAATTATTTTTCAGGAGCCGTCATTTTGTTCCCGTTTTTGGGTAGTTGCTGCGGAATACCGGCATCTTGCAGCTTTGCATTCCACATATAGATGTTCTCCATATGGTGATTATCGATTAGATACCGGTAAATGAGATATTCCTCGTTGGCGGCCATGATATTGTACCCGGCCTTGTTTATCAGGTCGTATGAGAAAGACGGGTGCAGGTTCAGACCGATACAAAGGGCGAGCACGCTTTGCAGGGTGGGTTTGGCATCTTTCTTATTGCGATAGTCCTGAATCATTCGGGAGCTGATGCCGGTACATTCTTCCATCTTCTCGTTGGTGTAACCACGACGTTTTACATGATAATCGAGGGTGCCACAGAAGGAAGAAGGGACCTCTGCAAGGATATCAGATACTCGCTTTGCCTCCGCTGCGATGGCAGTCATTTCACGGGCACGTTTCTGAACATCCTCGTTTTTGCCTTCTTTGGGATTGAACTTCGCCTCCACGAAGCTCTTTGAATCGGCATCTCGGCAGAGGAAACAGATCCGGTAGAAGGAGTCATCGTAGTGGCTACTGACTCTTGTTGTGCGGTCAAATACCAAGCAACATTCGTCAACATGAGCCAGAGCATATTCTGTGAGTTCAGCTCGCTCATTCTGGACGATAACATACTTCGGATCGTTGATGACCATCATGCCGCCAGCGTGAATAAACCGGCCAGCTTTGAAATCTTCTGCAAGGTCCTGATTGAACAACGATTCGATGATGGCGTTGTTCCTGTCGATAATGAAGGTCTGATCCTTTTTCAGAGATCCCTTGGCGAAGGAGAACGGCGGGTAATACTGACCGTCCACATAGTTGAATACGCCTGCGGCCTGATCAAAGCCGAGCTCAATAGCTCTGATTTTTGCGGCCATTGTGGAAACCTTGAAGAAGTCGGCAAACTCACTGATAGCAAGCTCCATAATGGACGCTTTGCTGGACGAAGAGGAAAACGCACGGGTCAGGGTATTGAGGATTTCGTTCAGCTTGGCACGACCTGTCTTCGCAGGGATCAGGATTTTCGGAGCGATGGCATTGGCCTGCCACTCCATCCATGCCAGTTCCTCACTTAGACTGCCGGACCCTTTTTTATAGTCTTCAACGACAGCGCAGGAAATAGATGTGAGTTCAGGGTTGATAAGTTTCTGAAGCTCAAAGAACTTATAGTGCTTGTCCCAATGGACGCACTCGTGAATGATGGTATTATTCACAGAGCCGATATTACGCATGAAGAATACGTCCGGATCAACCAGAATGGTTTCTTCCTCTATGTCGACAGACACAACATTTCCGTCCCGGTCATAAATATCGACCGTAGCATTATTGAAATAGGTCCGTCCAAAAACACCATCGGGAAGAGGCGCCTGATACACGGTAAGGCACATCGTTTCCAGCACTTCCTTGATTGGTAATGCCATAGGCGTTTCCAATGCTTTCGGACAGTACTTCTTCAGAAATTTCTCGGCGTGGGTATCAAGATCTTTCGAGTACACATATGGGACTAAATACTGCGACAAGGCATCTTCTTTACTGAAGCGTTCCTTACTATATACGCCCATAGACGTAATGGTGACCATACTGAGACCACAGCGGAGGATACCAGTAAAAGAAATGGAAAACCACGGATAGACGATGTCTTCTTCGTAGTCACGTCTGGAGCGACCTTTTACGATAACATCCGCTTGCACAGCAGCTCTAAAAAGGATACGGTCGTCTTCCGTCTCCTTAAAAGAAACTCCCATTACATGAAGATCATCGAGCTCAGTATAGCTCGGATCAGGAACAAGGCTGGTGTGTAAATTCAGCCCTCCACGATTCTGGAATATGTATGACTTGAGCCGCTTGAACATCAAGTCATAATACTGATCTTCCAGATATGTCGCAAAAGATTTATCCTTAAGTGCCAGAAGAAATCCCTCCCTTAACTATAGTTTCAATTTCTGTGTTAAGACTCGTGGTTTTTGAAGTGTAATATTTTGATTTATCGCTCTGACGGACGAAGGCCGCAAACTGCTCCTGAAGCTCGATGGGAGGCAGTGTTATGGAATACTCACTCAAATATGTGATTGGCACTCGCCGTTGACCACCAGTGCCAGTCATAACTTTTTCAGCATCGGAGCGGAACTTTGAAAACATTGTGATAATGTATAGCCAGTATGGATCGCTAACGCCCTTAATGGGTCTGAGTACATGAAACTCTGTAGATCCAAAACCGACTCCGTTTTTCAGTCCTTTAGCAACGCCGCCCTTGCCATTCTCCATGCAGGGCGTTATTTTTGCAAAGAGCACATCGTTTTCGGCAAAGTATGTGAACCCCTTACAGACTTCCGAGTAAGGCCGCTCTACGGAGGCATCGATACGACCATCTTCACTGACAGAGGGCATTGCCACAAATGAGTAGCTGTCATCTGTATTTATGCCTTTCGGCTTTCGGGGATTAAGTTCACAGCACTTTCCGAGTGTAGTTAGTCCCCACCTAAACGGGTCTGTTCCTGGCTTGCCAAAGCGCTCGATAAATTGAGAATTGCAAATAGCTCACCCAATGAACTTGCGATGTGACTCTTTCACATTATTCTGGTTCACCATAGCGTATTGGAGCGTAGTATCGATGCTCTGGTGACCGAGAAGCTGCTGTACCTGCTCAATTGGCATGCCTTTGTCGATAGCCATTGTAGCAAGCGTCCGTCGGAACTTGTGCGGATGTACCTTATGAAAACTTAGCTCTCGGCCAATTTTACGGAGCCTGATTTCCACTCCGCTGATTTGAAGTCGGTCAAACGGTTTCAGCAGCGATACGAACAGCGCCTCATTTGTGTCAGTGCGCTCATTCAAATAGCGTTGCAAGTGGATTTTTGTCCGAGCATCGAAGTAAACCTTGCGCTGCTTGTTTCCCTTGCCGAATACAATACATTCCCGGTTCTCAAAATCCACATCACTGCGATTGAGCTTTACGAGCTCACCGACTCGGATGCCGGTTGAGGCCAGAAGATCAATCATGGCCAAATCTCGTGTGTTGTCGCAGTGATCACGCATCAGCTCCAAGGATTCGTCCGAGTAGGTTTCTTTGACCGTTTTGCCGGTCTTGACCTTGTGTATTCTTCTTACCGGGCTCTTGACGATATAGTCCTCGTCTTCGAGCCATGCGAAGAAAGAGGAGAGAATGCGTCTCACATTATCGAGGGTGACTTTGCTCACGGTTCCTCGACGCTGGTAAGTATCAAGGTAGAAGCGAAGGTCCTCGGTTGTTATCTGACATTCCAGCTTGCCGATGCTTTCCAGCATGTTTCGGATTGTAGATTCGTAGTAGCGGAGGGATTTTTCCGAGCATCCCTCGACACGCTTTGCGGCAATAAATACCGGCAGCATGTCGCTCTTTTCGTTCTTGCTCTCGGTTGTAGCCGATTCTAACGGCAGCAGATGCTTTGCCAGCACTTCCGAAAGCAGTTTCATTTGGTCCTCGTCCAAAATACCAAGCAGGTCGTTCTGGATGTTCGTAATAACTTGATTGATCATGGTAGTTTCCTCCTTTTCGTATCCTCCGTTTCCGGTGTTCCCACGAGCCGGAGGAAACTTCATGACCTTGTTTCTTAGCCAAGATTCTCAGCTATAATGCGTTTGTAGGTTGCGGTCAGCTCAGAGAGCGTCTGTTCCAATTCAAATTTTGATTTATCGCTCTGCTGAACAAAGGCAATATACTCGTCTTGGAGCGATGCAGGAAGAAGCGGTAACATGAGCGAGGACACAATTGGCACATTGATGTTCATCATCGTTACGCCCACAGCCTTATTTTCAATAACCTTTCTGAATGATGGACTGGCAAGCATCCTCTGTAAAAAATAAGGCCGGATTTTCCCATTCGGACGGATTATCATACTGCCTGTACCACAAAGCATGCCAGAGGCAGTTACAACTGCGCAACGTCCCATTTCTCCGCGTCTACCAAGCACAACATCTCCTTTTTCAAGTTGATATGCTGAAAGCAAATCGTACTTTTCATCAGATACTGTCAGCTCCTGGTCTGGAACAATTTTTCCGTCAATGATATGTGAAGGATTGACCAGAGCGTGTCCGCTCTCAATGTAATC
Source organism: uncultured Faecalibacterium sp. (assembly GCA_937915335.1). Taxonomy (GTDB): domain Bacteria; phylum Bacillota; class Clostridia; order Oscillospirales; family Ruminococcaceae; genus Faecalibacterium. Next base: position 1,563 of record CALDLZ010000207.1, on the reverse strand, counting down.
TTCTTTATGAAGTAAAGAGCCAAAAGGTCCGATGCGAATATCTGCAACGCTATCCAATCGCACGATCGGCCAGCCTTTTTCGTTTGTTACCGGATCACCAAACGTCTCGATAAATTGAGATTTCACCAGCTCATCCGTCGCTGCGATCAATTTCTGATAGGATTTTTTCGTGGCGTCCATAGCCCACAGGAGCTCGGCAAGCTCACGCTGTTTGCCCATATCAGGCAGTTCAAACTCATAGTTTTTCAGATGCTCCCACTTTACACGGGGAGAGAGGGACCCGGCGGATTTACCAACAGCGAAGTCAAACAGTTCATCATTCTGAATGATAAACGGAAGAAGCTCTGGAAGAATGCGATCCGGGATAGCCTCTATTACCGTGATGTCGCCGGAACAGATGCCGTCGAACGACGCAACGGCAGCCTTTTTGAGATAGGCTCTGCGTCGACCGAAAAGGACATTACCTTTGCGGAACATCTTTGTGAAGGTGTTATCGCTGCCCTCATCCCAAGCGGTGAGAGTCACTTCCTCCGGAACCAGATGCTCAAGTCCGACAATTGGATATCCGTCCTTGCTGACTTTACAGGTTTCCTTGTGTTCAATGGCGACATCGCCCAATTTCACTTTACTCATTATCTTCGGCCTCCTTTCCCAGCATGGCATTCAGTTTCTCGTAGCTCAGCTTCATCATTTCCGAAGCGGCTCTCCAACTGTCATAGTGCTCCTGAACCGTGCGAGTGTCGATTTCTTCCCCGTTCACTTCCGGCTTAACATACAGCGGAATGCTGAGTGAGAAGTTGTTATCAGCAATATCCTGAATGGTCGCAATTTTAGCAAAGTCGCCATCATCGCAGTAGTTTTTATATGCAGTTGCAATCCGCTGAATATGACGGTCCTCCAGATAGCTCTGCGCGTTCTTCCGCTCGACTTCGTTTACGGCATTAATGAAGAGGATTTGCCCACGGCGCTCCGGTCGCTTTGTCATACGGCAGATCATGATGCAGGCTTCCATCGGGGAGTTATAGAACAGGTTCGGCCCAAGACCGATAACGCATTCCACTCGGTCGCTGCGGACCAGCCGCTCACGCATTGCGCTTTCTTCATTACGGAAAAGGACTCCGTGCGGGAACAGAATAGCGCATCGACCGGTATCCTCTTTGAGGCTTGCAATAATGTGCTGAAGGAAAGCATAGTCAGCACGGCCCTGTGGAGGAACTCCTAAGAAGTTGCGACCGTATTTATCACTCTCAAAAGCGGTCCGATCCCACTGGCTAATGGAATAAGGTGGATTTGCAAGGCAGAGGTCAAATTGCTGCAACTTTCCGTTTTCAATGAAAGCGGGAGAAGCAAGTGTGTCGCCGTTGACGATACTAAAGTCCTTAACACCATGCAGGAACAAGTTCATCTTGCCGATAGCTGATGTCAGTGCATTGATCTCCTGGCCATAGACAGCTACATTTCGCCATTCCTTGCCTTGTGCCTTTAAGTACGCTATGGCTGAAATGAGCATACCGGCACTTCCACAGGTCGGGTCATATATGGATTCGCCGGATTCCGGTTTCA
>CALDLZ010000206.1 GCA_937915335.1 uncultured Faecalibacterium sp. | reverse complement strand
TTCCACCAGCTTAGCTGGTGGTTTTCTTTCGCTCAAGCACTCAAACAAGAAACGCTCCTGCCAGTTTTTCACTGACAAGGGCGTTTTTCTCGTCATTCAAAAATATCAGCAAGAGTAAGCAGCTGTACTTCTCCGCGTTCCTGTGCCTGAAGCAGACCGTCCGTGAATCCGCCTTTCGAGAAAATGTAGTAGTGGTAGTTTGCTCCTTTTCCAAAGACTGCTGCATATTCCCGAATCAGTTCCAGCTCATCCACGCCGATTTTTTCATTGCGATATTTACAGGAGCCGATGATATAGTCATTGCCCTCAACCGGCGTTCCGACGATATCGATCTGGATCTGCTTCTTCTTTTTGGGGTCGCTTCCCCACCACTGCCCGATTTCGTTCAACTCGATAGGAAGATTCTCTGCGTAATAGAGTAGATAATCCTGGCACATCTTCTCAAAAATCAGGCCCATATAGTCCGGAAAATATTGTTTCACTGCATGGGGGTAGGTCTTTGCGATCCGCCCTGAATCAATGGCACTTGCATTGACCGGCACAAAGCGGTACCAGAAACGGAAAAAATTATCCGCCAGAAGATAGATTGTTTTTTTACCCGGCTTCTCTGTGATCGGTGTTTCCTTCTTGACGATTCCAAGGTCTATCAATGTCTTGAGGTATTTTGCCACCACAGAGTTTTCTTCGCCAACTTTCATGGTGATATCATTCAGGCGGGAAGCCCCCTCTGCGATTGCCTTGATGATTGCATTGTAAATTGCCGGTTCGCGCAGTTCCTGTTTTAGCAGGTTGGCGGGTTCCTCATACAGGTAGCTGGAACGGTCAAACAAGTTTTCCAGCAGTGCTTCATCTACGCTGTTCCGAACATCCAGTTTATTGATATAATGTGGAACGCCGCCTGTGATACCGTAAATCAGGGCGTTATCTTCCTCGGACAGATTCGGATGAAACACCGCAGTTTCCTTATAATCCAGCGGCATGATCTTAAATTGTGCTGTTCTGCGCCCATACAGAGGGCTTTCTTTGCCCAAGACCTGATTTTCCATAAAACTCATGGACGAGCCACACAGGATCAGGTACATTTGGGACTCTGTCCATTTATGGTCGATGATATGCTGAAGCATTGCAGAAATGGCTGGTTTAGCCTTTGCAAGATAAGGGTACTCATCGACCACAAATACGATTCGCTGCTCTTTGGAGAGAACTGTCAGTTCATCCAATGCTGCATCATAGGTTGTAAATTCCGGGGATGATTCCGCATTGGGGCGTTCGAAACTCATGATTGCCTTGGACAGTGCTTCCAGATTTTCTTTTCCGGTCGTATTCAAAGCAGAAAAGAAAATAGTCGGTTTGTCCTTGCAGAATTCATTGATCAGCGCAGTCTTTCCAACACGGCGTCTGCCATAAATGACAACGCACTCAAATTTTCCGTTCTCATACCGTTTATTTAACTTCCGAAGTTCTTCTTCGCGGCAGTAAAATCGACTCATTTCTTCCCCTCCTCAAAGTGTATTTATATACTCATAAGTTAGTTTCTTACGAGTATAATACTTTATTTTTCACATAAAGTCAAGAAAATATTTTTACGATGCAGCAAAAACAGGAACGATACTTCCTAATTTACCCCAAAATTGTGAACTCTGAGTTCCTGTTCATTTCGTTTCGCATCGGTTACAATACGGCCATAGCTTCGGCGGACTTCCGAAAAGTCTCCAAGCCTCTTCGCCCCTTGAAAATCGAACACGCATTCTTCAGTCACGTTCCTGTGATGATGAGCAACGTCCGTAACAAATGCGATGATCTCCCACTGAGGGAATGAGCGGTAGGTTGACGGTAAATGGATGATAGCTTCTCCATAGCTAAGAGCCATCACAGAATAATGATACTTCTGCCTTCGGGCAGCTCGGTGAGAACCACGGAGAGGTGAGATTCCTATGGATTCGGTACGCTGCCGAACGGCTGAAAGATTTCCCACACGAAAACAGAGTTTTCGTTTTCCGGGGGTGTCGGGGACAAGTACGGAAAAGTCTATAACTATAAATCACAGCATTTATGCTGTTTGAGATAGTAGGGCGGACTGTGCGAGCAGTCCGCTGTTACATACACGGATAGAAAGGAGCAATCCAAATTGGCCACACGAGGCAAAAAAGAGAAAGAATATCCGCCTATGCCCGCGAACTGGATGTACAAGCGCGGTGATGTCTACATGATGGATCTGAACCCTTACAGCGGTTCCGAGCAGGGCGGTGTCCGACCGGCCATTGTCGTGCAGAACGATGATGGAAATTTCTTCTCCAAAGTTCTTCTGGTCGTTCCGCTGACAACGCAGATTAAAAAACGAAATATGCCGACGCACTTTATTCTGCATGCGTGGAACGGTGAACCTGACTCTATGAGTTCCGCCAACCTGCTCGGCATCTGCCGCTTTGTAGAACTGTATCACTCCGAATACAACAAAGGCCGCTTGATCGCCAAGCTGCGGCAGGTCGATGCGTTCACGATTTTTCGCCTTGCGCGAACCGCAGGCGTAAATCTTCCCGGCAAGACGAAGTACCTTCAGCAGGTCTATACTATTTATAATAGTGGCAGCCGCCGGGCAGCATTGCCGCTCAAGTTTTAACTCAAAGTATAATCGAAGAGGTTTTATCAGATGAACAATCATGAAGAAAAAGCGCCTACTGCGGTTTCCACCCCTGAACCTACGGCACAGGACAGCCGCTGCTATACCGTAGAAGATCTGATGGCGATGCTGCTTCTGAGCCGTCCCACTGTCTACCGTCTGCTGAAGCAGAACGAATTCCGATGGTTCAAGGTAAGCGGTGCCTACCGTATTTCCAAAACCAGCTTTGAAGCATGGCTCAATAATGGCACGATCGAACCCAATCCCGCCGTTTGACATCCTCAACATTTCAAACAAAATCTGCTATTCTTTAGCCGGGACAAGAAATCCCGGCTAAATTTTTACATAGATGGAGGTGTCCTTCATGGATAATGTACAGAATACTTCAGTGCCTTTATACGGAAAAGCTGAACCTAACACTGCTAAAACTACCATGTCGGTTCGTGAGATGCGGCAGCTTCTCGGCCTCGGCAAAACGGAAAGCTATTGGCTGCTTCATAAGAATTGCTTTGAAACCATTCTGATAAACGACAAAACGCGTATCGTTATTTCCAGCTTTGAGAAATGGTACGCCAATCAGGTCAAATATCATAAGGTTAATGGCCCGCCGCCGGGCGAAGAACTTTGCAAACAGTCATATTCCGTTCCTGATGCCGCTGAAATATTAAAGGTAAACGTTGAAACAGTCTATGCACTTATCCGACAGGGTAAGCTGAAAACAGAAACTGTGGACTTCTGTATGCGGATTCCAAAAGAGGAATTTGAGCGGTGGTACCGGTCACAAAGCCGTTACCGCACTGCGGCTGATCGGGAACGTGACCGGGAGATTGAAGCGCAAACCATCTCTATCCCGGAAATGGCAAAACTGCTCGGTATTCCAAGAGAAAAGGTCTACTGGATTCTCGACTGTAAAAAATACCGAGACTGTTTCGTTATTGAGCGCGTGGCTGACAGGCGGCGCGTTACTAAAGCCAGCTTTGAAGCATGGCTTTTCAGTCAATCTACATATCAGGTTCAGCCGCAGGCCGAAGATGTTCCAGAAGAACCGCCATTGAAACTGCAATCTCCCAAAAGCGGCAAGTATTACAGTTTTCAAGAGATTCAAGACTTCTATGGCATCAGTCGCACTACCCTTGTTACATGGATTCGTGAGGAAGGAATTCCCACAATTGATGTAGGGCGGGCAAAACGTGTCCGAAAAGATGTATTCGATGATGTTCTGAAATCCAAACGTAAAGTGGAAGGAGATACATAATGGCCAGCATTGTTAAACGTAACAACAACTTCTGTGTTGTCTATTCTTATAAAGATGTCGATGGCACCCCAAAGCAAAAGTGGGAAACCTTTCCCGAACTTTCCGATGCCAATGCTCGTAAGAAGGAAATCGAGTATAAGGAATCCATTGGAACCTTTGTAGTTCCCCAATGCAAGACCCTGAACGATCTGCTTCCCGAATACGTTTCTCTCTACGGAAAAAGCAAGTGGGCTTTTTCAACCTATCAATCCAACATTGCCAGCATAGAAAATTACATAACACCGCTCATCGGCTCGATGAAGTTGCATGATATCACCACTCGCGTGATTGAGGGATATTACCAGCGGCTGCTCAAATACGAAGCCGTTGACCCCATGTGCGGAAAGCGGAAACATCAATATGTTTCTCCCGGCACGGTTCGTTCGGTTCACAAAATTTTGAGAAGTGCCTTTGAGCAGGCGGTAAAGTGGGAACTTATGGAAAAGAATCCTTGCATTTATGCCACCGTGCCCAAGTACACTGCAAAGAAGCGCGACATCTGGACTGCCGAAACCTTGTTCCATGCTTTGGAAGTCTGCGATGATCCGCGGCTCCGCCTTTGCATCAACCTCTCGTTCTCCTGCTCTCTGCGGTTAGGCGAATTGCTCGGTCTGACTTGGGATTGTGTAGACATCTCCCCTGAAAGCATCGAAGCCGGGCGGGCATCCATTTACATAAATAAGGAGTTGCAGCGTGTAGACATCGCTTCGTTGAATGCTTTGGAAGACAAGAATGTTATCACCCGTTTTCCATCGCTGAGTTCTCGCTGCACTACGGTTCAGGTTCTGAAAAGTCCCAAAACGGACAGCAGCATCCGAACCATCTTTCTCCCCAAAACGGTTGCCGAAATGCTTGCCAAATATAAAGCCGAGCAGGATATGACACGGGAAGCACTGGGTGCGGAATACACAGACTATAATCTCGTGGTTGCCGGCCCACTGGGAATGCCAACCGAGCAGTCCACCATCAACGGTGCATTGAAGAAGCTGATTGAGAAAAACGATCTCCCAAAAGTGGTTTTCCACAGCTTCCGACACTCCAGCATTACATACAAGCTCAAATTGAACGGCGGCGACATTAAAGCTGTTCAGGGTGATTCCGGTCATGCACAGGCTTCGATGGTCACCGAGCAGTATGCACACATTCTGGATGATGATCGGCGCTTGAACGCACAGCGATTTGACGACTTCTTTTATCAGCCTCATGGTGCAGAGCCTGAAGTGCCCCATCATGCAGAACAGCCTGCTCCCGAAACCAGTGCAGTCGATACCGATGCGGCAGCAGCACTTGCCAAGCTGCTGGCTGACCCCTCTATGGCTGCACTCATTAAAAATCTTGCAAAGAACTTATAAGCCCCTATACATAAACAGCGACAGCTTTCCGATTTGGAAAACTGCCGCTGTTTTACTTTTTCCGTGTCTTGCACTTCAGCCCCCCC
>CALDLZ010000205.1 GCA_937915335.1 uncultured Faecalibacterium sp. | reverse complement strand
GCCCCTATGGGGCCGTTTTGCAAACCCCGCGTTTTCACGCGGGGTTATGATTTATCAAGCCATGAGTGCACGGTTTCTGCACGGTCTTTGCACGGTTCGTGTTATTCGTGTCAAATTATGTGGGGCGCTGTATTGCTGCAGCCAGTCCAGTTCTGCCCGCTGCGCCGGGGGATTCCCATATTCATAGCACAGAACCCCGGGCTAATATTTCTGCCGCCTCCCTCTTGACAACTGAAATTCGGTTCTATATAATGTTCACGTCGGTTAGTGAATGCTAATATAGCCGATTTCTTTTTGGAAAGAAAGTTAGTTTAGCCTAACAAATCGGCCGTAAAATTGGAAAGGAGTATTTACATGAAACTGAAGAAGATCCTGTCTCTCGCTCTGTCTGCCGCCATGGCACTGAGCGTGATGGCAACCCCGGCTCTCGCTGCTGCACCCGATGCTTCCGAGAACTGCATTGATGACATCATCAACATGTTCACCGGGAATGAGTATACCTACCTGTACGCTGCGCTGAACTGGAGCGAATACTGGGCAAACGAGGGTGTCTACAACGCAGGCAGCACCGCTGCTTCCGACGTTCTGGACAGCCACGAGGAGCACGACAAAGGCGCGTTTGACGCTGTTTCCCGTGCTACCACCAACCACGGTCTGCACCGTGGCAGCTTCCAGCAGGTCGCTACCATCTATGCAACCGATGGCACTTCCTACACCGTTTCCCACTGGTCTGATGACGGCAAGACCTTCTATACCGCCGATGGCATTGCTTACGGCTGGAACAAGGGCACCGTGACCAAGCCCGATGGCACCACCTCCAAGATGGATCACTACGAGATCAGCGGCACCAAGTATGTTCCCGTTCGCGTCAAGACCTCGGATCTGAGTGATTTCTGCTCCAAGTACGCTACCGTCCAGAACGGCGGTCAGCTGGTTGGCGGTTACTCCGAGAATAAGCTGGTCTCCTATAGCCTGACTGCTGCTGTTGATGCCAACACCAACGGTCTGAAGTACGCCACCAAGAGCGGCGACGGCTACACCTTCTCCGCTGCACACAACGGCACCGGCTCCGGTATTGCCGATGCAGACCAGAAGACCGCAAGCGACCTGATCGTCACCGTGAAGAGCGGTTCCGATGTGGGCAGCTTCGGCGAGAGCATCCGTGTGGATGTGACTGGCAACTACGGTGAGCTGGGCTCTCGGATGCAGAGCGTTGTCTGGACTTACTACGGCAGCGACAGCACTTACACCAACGCGGTTGCTACCTACGGTACCAAGTTCGCAGGCGACAACTGGATGCACAAGTCCAACGGCATCCAGCTGGGCCTGACCGATTCTCTGCGTGCTCAGTTCCCCGCTGGCTCTGATGGTACCGGTTACTGGGCAATCACTATCCGTGCTCTGGGCTATGCTGATACCGTGATCCGCTTCCAGGTCACCGCTGACAACATCGCAAAGCAGGAGCTGGCTGATGCTTCTGACCGCGCGGCCCTGCAGGCTGTTGTCAATCAGGCGCAGGCCAAGGTCAAGGCTCAGTACACTGCCGCCAGCTACGCCAACATGCAGGCTGAACTGGACGAGAGCGTTGAGCTGCTGGCCAACCCCAACGCTTACAAGGCTTCCGTTCTGGAGCAGGTCGGTCATCTGACCGAGGCTGTGGAGAGCCTGAAGGCCGCCTGATGAGGATGCCCGGGGTCTTTTTTCTCGAATATTGAATGCAGACAAGGTCGCTCCCGCAACAGGGAGTGACCTTGTTTGCCGTGTCTGAGAGGATTTTACATGAGGGAAACAAAACGAGCAAAACGGCTGCTCCCGCTGGCTCAGCTTCTGCCGGCAGCAGCCGTGGCGGCGGCGGTGCTGGTCACGCTGCCCGGCAGCGCTCCCGTTCTGGCGGAGGTGCCCGAGCGTCTGACCATGCCGGAGCCTGCCAGTGAGGTCACAGCCGAAGAGCCCGCTGCCGGGGAGGAAGAGATTCTGCCCAAGCTGCCCTATGCGGATGGCACCTACACCGGTTCCTCCCGTGGCTACGGCGGCAGGGTCAAGGTACAGGTGACTATGGCCGACGGCGGTATCACCGAAGTGCGGATCCTGGACGCTTCCCACGAGACCGCATCCTTCCTGCGCCGCGCGAAACGGCTGACGGATATCGTCGTGCAGGAGCAGACCTGGGAAGTGGATGCCATTTCGGAGGCCACCTATACCTCCCGTGGCATTCTGGGTGCGGTGAAAAACGCCCTGACCGGTGAGGTGGTCAACAACCCGCTGCCGCCCCAGCCGAAACCGGCTGAGCCGCTGGTGGTGGAGACCTTCATCCAGCCCTCCACCTACCGTGACGGCGTGTATATCGCGTCGGCACAGGGTTTTGGCGGGCCTATCACGGTACAGGTGACCATTGCCGATGACGCCATCACCGATATCACGATCCTTGACCATGCGGGCGAGACTTCTTCCTATTATTATAAAGCCCGCAAGGTCGTCTCCGATATTCTGGAGACCGGCAGCCCCGAGGTGGATTCCGTTTCCGGTGCCACCTACTCCTCCACTGGCATCCTGAACGCCGTGAAATCGGCGCTGAAACAGGCCGCCAACACCGAGGAAAGTGAGCTGCCCGCCGAGAGCGAACCGGCCGAGGAAACACCGGAAGCCCCCGCTGAGAGTGTGCCGCAGGAAGAGCCTGCCGTGTCCGAGGTGCCTGCCGCCGTGCCTGAGCAGCCGGAGGAGCAGGGGCAGTCCATCCACGAGTGGGCGCAGGAACTGTGGCAGTCTATCTTCCCGGCAGAGAACCCCCCGGCTTCCTCGTCGGAGCCGACGGTGGTGTTTACCGCTGAGCCTGCGGCAGGACAGGAGGAGACCGGAGAATGAAATATAAGAATTTTGTGCTTCGCACCCTGAACCTGATTCTTATTCTGGGGGTGCTGTGGCAGTATCAGAGTGTTGCCACCGCCCGCGCGGCGGCGGTGGATGCCCGCAAGCAGGAGATCGCCGAGGTGGAGGCCTATAACGCCTCCGTTTTGCAGGCTGAATCCGAGCAGGAGGAAGCTGAAGCGGAGGGCGGCCTGAAGGATGGTACCTATGAGGGCAGTGCCTACGGCTTTGGCGACCTCATCACCGTGTCCGTGACCATTGAAAACGGCCAGATGACCGGGATCTCGGTGGTCAACGCCGATGGCGAGGATAAGCCCTATTACGAGCAGGCGCGCTCGGTATTGAACGAGATGCTCACTGCGCAGTCCACCGAGGTGGACACCGTTTCCGGTGCCACCCTGACTGCCGACGGTCTGATCGGGGCCGTGGCGGATGCACTGGGAAAGGCGGCAAACGAATGAAAACAACAGAAAAAAAGCCGCTGACCACGGCACAAAAGCGTCAGAAAACACTCAGGCAGCGTGCCCTGCTGCGGGCGGGCATCCAGGTGGCGTTCTTCTTTGCCATGCCCGGTGCCTTCGTGGCAGGCTTTAACGGCGTGAAACGGCTTTTCCTGCACATTGGCGCGGGCGAGATTCTCTCGCTGGACAGCTTCACCCTCTCCCTGCTGGGCCTGTGCGGCTTCACCATCCTGTTTGGCCGTTTCTTCTGCGGCTATGTCTGTGCCTTCGGTTCTCTGGGCGATTTTGTCTACTGGCTGTCCGGGCTGGTACAGAAAAAGCTGTTCCACCGCAAAAAGCAGCTTCGTCTGCCCGAAAAGGCCGTTAAGTGCGGCCAGCTGGTGAAGTATCTGATACTGGCGGTCATCGCCGGGCTGTGCACTGCCGGGCTCTATGGCAGGCTGAACGGCACCGACCCGTGGGAGGTGTTCTCCCGCCTGACGGCCCTTCGCCTGCCGCCGGAGGGCTTTGGCGTGGCCATCGTCCTCTTTGTGCTCATTCTGGTGGGCATGGCACTCCATCCCCGGTTCTTTTGCCAGTTCCTCTGCCCCATGGGCGCTGTGTTCAGCCTGCTGCCGGTGCTGCCCGTTGCACAGCTCCACCGGGACAGTGAAAACTGCATCCAGGGCTGCAACGCCTGCGCCAACCAGTGCCCGGTCGGCCTCAAGCTGGACGAGCAGAGCCTGCGCGGCGGCGAGTGCATCGGCTGTGAAGCCTGCGTGAGTACCTGCCCCTGCGGTAACATCACCCGCTGGGATCAGCGTCTGCCCGGCCATTTCTGGACCTCCGCACTGGGTAAGGCCGTGCTCTTCTTTGCAATGGGTGTCTGCCTTGGCTTCTGCCGGTTCTTCTGACCCGTAAAAACGACCCCGGAGCTTCTGCCGCAAAGCAGGGCTCCGGGGTTTTGCTTTTGGTTGTCATCCGGCAGAGCGATTTGCTATAATAAGGCCAGAATCTATCAAGGAGGGCCTTTTTATGGAACTGTTTCCCCTGCAGCAGGTGCGTGAGCTGAACGAACTGGAGATGCTGGTCTATCAATATACCGTCGAGCATCCTAACACGGTGCCCTATATGCGGATCCGGGAGCTGGCGGCAGAGGCACATGTTTCCACCACGACGGTTCTGCATTTCTGCAAAAAGATGGGCTGCGATGGTTATGCTGCGTTTAAGGCCAGGCTCAAGGAGCAGGTGGGCACGCCCCGGGCCGACCATATTCCGGACGCGCTGACGGAGATGCAGGTCTTTTTTGAACAGGCAGCCGCGCCGGATTATCAGGATAAGCTGGACGAGGCAGCGGCCCTCATCGCAAAGGCTGAGCGAGTATTCATGGTGGGGATCGGCAATTCCGGCAGCATTGCGGACTATGGTGCCCGGTATTTTTCCAACATGGGCAAATTTACGTTGAGCCTGACCGATCCCTTTTACCCGGTCACCGTGACCCATAACCTGACCATGGCGGCGATCCTGCTGTCGGTCTCCGGCGAGACGGAGCAGGTGGTAAAGCTGGGGCGGGAGCTCAAGGAGCGGGGGGCAGGGCTCATTGCCATTACCAGCCCGGAGCACAGCTCCCTTGCAAAAATGGCGGACTTGACCCTGCCCTACCATACCACCGTGCGCCGGGGCGGCGATAACTACGATTTTTCCTCGCAGATCCCCGCACTCTATCTGCTGGAAGCACTGTCCCGGCGGGTGTATAACCGTTTGCAGGAGTGACACTGGCGTTTTGCATAATTTGATGTATCCAAGTGAGAAAAAACGGTTTGTTTTTTCTTCGCGTCTCTCGTTTTTTCCGGACAAAATCCGCTGACAATTGCAAGGGCGTTCCGCTATAATCAAGGCGTAAACGCGGCAGGGCCCCGATGCTGTGGGGGCGGAGCCGAATGCGAGAAAAGGAGAAATCAATATGGCAACAGCTAAGATCCGCGATTATTCCAAGCTTGCCGCCGACATTTGCGAAGCCGTCGGCAAGGATAACATCATCAGTGCGGCCAACTGTGCTACCCGCCTGCGCCTGGTACTAAAGGAGACCCCCTCGGAAGAGGTGACCAAGCGCATTTCTGAGATGCCTGCGGTCATCCAGGTGATGGAGAATGGCGGTCAGTATCAGATCGTCATCGGCACCCATGCCAAGGATGTTTACGAGGCCTTGGCACAGCTGCTTGACCTGACGGAGACGGAAGCCGCCCCGGTGAAACAGAACCTCTTCAACCGCATTATCGCGGCCATGTCCGCAGTGTTCGCCCCGTTCATCTATATTCTGGCCGCTGCCGGTCTGGTGCAAGGCATGCTGATCATCATTACCCATTTTGCCCCGGCCTTTGCCGACACCGGTACATACGCTGTCCTCAGCTTCATCAGCTGGACTCCCTTCACGTTCATGCCTATTATGATTGCGGTGACGGCATCCAAGCACTTCAAGTGCAACACCTTTATTGCGATGTGGTGCTGCATGGCGCTGACGAACCCGGACTGGGCCGCCATTGCTTCCCGAATCGCCAGCGGCGAGACCATCAAGTTCCTGGCCTTCCCCATGGCGCAGACGACCTACACCTCCAGTGTTCTGCCCCCGCTGTTCCTCGTGCTGGTGCTCAGCTATCTGGAGCGCTTCCTCAATAAGCATATCCCCGAGATCATGCAGGCGCTTGTGGTGCCCTTTATCAGTGCTGTGATCATGGTTCCCCTGACCATTCTGGTCATCGGCCCTGTGTCCGATGCTTTTGCCATGGGCATTGCCAACTGCTATAACTTCCTGGCAAACAATGTGCCCGCTTTGGCTGCTCTGCTGGTGGGCGGCATCTGGCAGGTGTTCGTTATCTTTGGTGTCCACTGGGGTGTCACTCCCATGAATGTCGCCAACTTTGCCAAGTACGGTTGTGATTCCTTCCAGGCGTTCCAGACCTGTGCCGTTATCGCGCAGGCAGCCGCCTGCTTTGGCGTTATGCTCAAGAGCAAGAAGAAAGAGACCAAGAATGTGGCTCTGTCCGTAGGTCTGACTGGCATCTTTGGCATCACCGAGCCCGCCATCTATGGTGTGACCCTGCGCTTCAAGAAGCCTTTTGTCGCTGGCTGCATCGGCGGTGCCATCGGTGCTCTGATCATCAGCTTCTTCAACACCAAGTATTATGTCTACGCTGGTCTGCCCGGTCTGCTGACCACCGTGAATTCCATCAGCGATCAGAATCCCAGTTCCTTTACCGGCATGATGATCGGTGTGGCAGCAACGATTATCGTCACCATCATCCTGGTGCAGGTCATTGGCGTGGGTGACGAGACCGAGAAAAAATAACGTGTAAGAGGGGGAAACGGCAATGTTGCCCAAGAACTTTTTATGGGGCGGCGCAGTGGCCGCGCATCAGCTGGAAGGAGGCTGGGATGCCGATGGCCGCGGCCCTTCTGTCAGCGATGTGCTGACGGGGGGCGCCTATGGTGTGCCGCGCCGCATCACCGATGGCGTTCAACCCGGCGAGCGCTACCCGAACCATGAGGGGATCGATTTCTACCACACCTACAAAGAAGATATCAAACTCTTTGCGGAACTGGGCTTCAAGTGCTTCCGCACCTCGATCTCGTGGAGCCGGATCTTTCCCCGTGGGGATGAGCAGCAGCCCAATGAAGCGGGCCTGAAATTCTACGATGATCTCTTTGACGAGCTTCTGAAATATGGCATTGAACCGGTGGTCACGCTGAGCCACTTTGAAATGCCCTATTCTCTCGCCAAAGAATACGGCGGCTGGATGAACCGGAAGTGCATCGATTTCTTTGTCCACTACGCCGTCACCGTCATGGAGCGGTATAAGGGCAAGGTCAGATACTGGATGACCTTCAACGAGATCAATAACCAGACCAATACCGCCACGGACATCTTCGGCTGGACGAATTCCGGCATCCGGTTCTCGGAATTTCCGGACAAGAAAAAGGCGCTGTATCAGGTGGTGCATCACGAGCTGGTGGCCTCGGCGCTGGTGGTGAAAAAGGGCCATGATATCAACCCGGATTTCCAGATCGGCTGTATGCTGGCGATGGTACCTTACTACCCTTATTCCTGCAATCCGGATGATGTTATAATGGCTGTGCAGTCCATGCACGAGCGGTTTTACTTCACGGATGTCCATTGCCGCGGCCATTACCCCGCCTATGCGAAAAAGGAGTGGGAACGGGAGAAAAACGCTCCCGAGATGCTGCCCGGGGATGAGGAGATACTCGCCAACGGTACAGTGGATTATATCGGGATCAGCTATTATATGACCAACGCCGTCCGTGCCGATGTGGCACAGGAAAACGACGGCCTTTCCGGCGGCAACGCGCATACCGTGCCAAACCCTTACGTCAAGGCAAGTGACTGGGGCTGGCAGATCGACCCGGTGGGTCTGCGCTACGCGCTGGATGTGCTGTATGAGCGGTACGAAAAGCCTCTGTTCATTGTGGAAAATGGCTTCGGCGCACTGGATGAACTCACACCTGACCACACCTGTGACGACAGCTACCGGATCGATTACCTGCGTGCCCACATTGAAGAGATGAAAAAGGCCGTGGAACTGGACGGCGTGGATCTGATAGGCTACACGCCCTGGGGCTGTATCGACGTGGTGTCCTTTGGCACCGGTGAACTGCGCAAGCGGTATGGCTTTATCTATGTGGACCGCAATGATGACGGAACCGGAACGGGAAACCGATATAAAAAGAAATCCTTCAACTGGTACCAGAAGGTGATCGCCACCAATGGCGAGGATCTGAGTTGAGCGCTGTAACTCGGCCACAACATAGGCCTGCCCGCTTCTTTGACTTGGCTTCTGCCAGTTCTTCTGACCCATAAAAATACCCCTGGAGCTTCTGCCATGATGCAGGGCTCCGGGGGGTTGTTGTGTTATGGGGTTATTGGGTGCTCACAGCTCGCCCTTTTTCAGCTTTTCCAGCACCTCGTTCAGGCTGGCGCATTCCATGGTATACAGACTGCGCATCTCGTCATCGGCGGGGAGCATATCGGGCACCATGACGGTGACGAAGCCCCCGGCGGCACCGGCGCGGACTCCGTTGTAGCTGTCCTCCAGCACCAGCGTGCGGGCGGGGTCAGTACCCAGCTTTTCAGCCGCCAGCAGGAAGATCTCCGGGTCGGGCTTGGAGCGCTTGACCTGCTGGCCGGATACCAGCGCCTTGAAGTAGTGGGTCAGGCCCCAATTGTTCAGGTTGCCCTCGATGACATGCATCCGGCTGGAAGACGCCACGGCCATGGGAATGTGGTTGACATCCAGCCAGGCCAGCAGCTCGTCCAGGCCCGGCTTTTTGGGTACCGGCTTCTTGAACGCTTCGTCTGCCACCCGGTGCAGGCTGTCGATGATGGCGTTGGCGTCACAGTTCTCTCCGTAGAACTGGCGCACAATGTTACGGGAAGTTTCGCCTGCCGTGCCCCGTTCGGCCTCGGCAAGGCCCTCTTTGTATTCCAGCCCCAGCGCCTCCAGTGCCGGTTCCCAGAAGGTGGCCCACATCCGCTCGGTGTCGAACATCAGGCCGTCCATATCAAAAATCACGCCGTTTATCATAGCTGTTTCCCTCCTTACTCATAAAAATAATATCACAATTTGCGACAACTTACAGCCCCCAAACATGAAACATTTTGCGTTTCCTTGCAAATCCGGGGCAGGATATTATAATAGAAAACAACATTCGGCATTTCAGGTGCGGGCGTGTGCCGCGCAAAGTCTGCTGTGTGAGATCAGAAAAGAGGGAAATTTATCATGTTGGATATCAAGATCACTCGTACCACTTCTCCCAAGGAGAAGCCTCAGGACGAGACCAAGCTGGGTTTTGGTAAGAAGTTTACCGACCACATGTTTGTGATGGACTATACCGAGGGCAAGGGCTGGTACAATCCACGCATTGTCCCCTACGCACCCTTCTCGCTGGATCCGGCGACTGTCGTGTTCCACTATGCACAGGAGATCTTTGAGGGCATGAAGGCCTACCGTACCGCCGACGGCAACGTTCAGCTGTTCCGCCCCGATTGCAATGCAAAGCGCTTCCAGGATTCCGCCGATCGTCTGTGCATCCCCAAGATCCCGGAAGAAGATTTTGTGCAGGCTGTTGAGGCTCTGGTGGACGTGGAGCGTGACTGGGTGCCCCACACCGACGGTGCTTCCCTGTACATCCGTCCCTTCGTCTTTGCAAATGACGTGGGCCTGGGCGTGCACGCTTCCAAGAACTACATCTTCTGCATTATCTGCGCTCCCTCGGGTGCTTACTACGCCGAGGGCATCAACCCCGTCCGCATCTATGTTGAGGATGAGTACATCCGTGCCGCTCCCGGCCTGACCGGCTTCACCAAGTGCGGCGGCAACTACGCTGCTTCCATCAAGGCTGGCGAGCTGGCCGAAGAGCAGGGCTATGCACAGGTCCTGTGGCTGGATGGTGTTGAGAAGAAGTACGTCGAGGAAGTCGGCAGCATGAACATCATGTTCAAGATCGACGGTAAGGTCTATACCGCTGCCACCGTCGGCACCGTTCTGCCCGGCGTTACCCGCCGCAGCTGCATTGAGCTGCTGAAGGATTGGGGCTATGAGGTCATCGAGGGCAAGCTGGCGATCGCTGACATCATGCAGGCCGCTCGTGAGGGTAAGCTGGAAGAGGTCTTCGGCACTGGTACCGCTGCGGTCGTCTCCCCTGTCAAGGAGCTGGTCTGGAAGGGTGAGCACGCCTACATTGGCGATGGCAAGATCGGCCCTGTCACCCAGAAGCTGTACGACACCATGACCGGTATGCAGTGGGGCAAGATCCCCGATACCAAGGGCTGGATCGTTCCCGTCGAGAAGAAGTATTGATCCTTCCCGCGCTTCTCTCTGTTCAGAATTTTTGCAAACGCCGCCGGGTGGGAACGCCGGGCGGCGTTTGTTTATAATTGCATTTCTTCGGGCAGCGTGCTAGACTAACCATATAGCATGAAGAAACGAGAGGGAACTGGAATATGGTCAAAAAATGGAGCGTCAGCTATCCTGCGGTGAACGGTGTGGAGCAGCGCCGGGTGTATGTTTACCTGCCCACGATGTACGAGGCCGACCCGGAGCGCCGGTATCCGGTGCTGTATATGTTCGACGGCCAGAACGTGTTCTTTGACGAGGATGCCACCTACGGCAAAAGCTGGGGCGTGGCGGAATATCTGGATTACACCGATACCCCGCTCATCGTGGCGGCGGTGGAGTGTAACGCTGGTGCCAACAACGAGCGGCTGGTGGAGTATTCTCCCTACCGTTTCGACGACCCCACCTACGGCCATTTCGATGGCAAGGGGCAGGCGACCATGAGCTGGTTCATCCACAGGTTCAAGCCTTTCATTGACCGCAATTTCCGCACCAAGCCCGACCGGGAGCACACCTTCATCGGCGGCAGTTCCATGGGCGGCCTGATGAGCCTGTACGCCCTGCTGCAGTATAACGAGATCTTCAGCCGGGCGGCGGCCCTGTCGCCGTCCATTTGGGTCTCTCCTGAGAAGCTCAGCGGCCTTGTGGGCCGCGCCAAGCTGGAGCCCGGCACGGTGCTTTACATGGACTACGGCTCCCGCGAGATGGGCAACCACGATGGGATGCGCAGGGACTTTGCCGAGATGTGCGGCAAAATTATGATCCGCGGCATTCACCTGACCAGTCGTCTGGTGCCCGGCGGCACCCACAGCGAGGCCAGCTGGGAAAAGCAGCTGCCGTTCGTTTTCCATACTTTGATGTATGAGTTGGACGAATGAGGCTTCCCCTTTGGGAAAGCAGTCGCCGCAGGCGACGGATGAGGGAAAGATTTTATAGAGGAGGGAAACCACATGGAAACACAGTATTTCAAGGATTACAGCCCCGCCCTGGGTCGGGAGATGGAGTGCAAGGTCTACGGCCACGCAGGCCGCCCCATGCTCTTCATCCCCTGTCAGGATGGCCGTTTCTTCGACTTTGAGGACTTCCACATGGCCGGCACACTGGCCCCGTGGATCGAATCCGGGCAGATCATGGTCATCTCTATCGACACCATCGATAAGGAGACCTGGTCTGACACCAACGGCGATCCTTATTGGCGTGCCCGCCGCTATGAGCAGTGGATCCGCTACATCGTGGAGGAGGCCGTGCCCAAGATCCAGTATATTGCCAAGGAGCGCAATGGCTGGGACGGCACCCCCGGCGTGATCGCCTTTGGCTGCAGCCTGGGTGCCACCCATGCCGTGAACCTGTACCTGCGGTTCCCCAATCTCTTTGACGGCTGTCTGGCCCTCAGCGGCATCTACACCGCAAAGTACGGCTTTGGTGACTATATGGACGAGGTGGTTTACCAGAACTCCCCTGTGGATTATATGGCTAACTTCCCCACTGACCACCCCTATATGGAGCTCTACCGCAGCAAAAAGGCGGTCATCTGCTGTGGACAGGGAGACTGGGAACAGCCCGAGACCACCCGTCAGCTCAAGCAGATCTTTGAGCAGAAGGGGATCCCCATCTGGGTAGACCTGTGGGGTTACGATGTCAAGCATGACTGGGATTGGTGGTACAAGCAGGTCGTGTATTATATGCCTTATCTTTTGGGTTAAAGAGGAATCAGATCAATGAGCAACTTTATTTTTATCTCTCCCAACTTCCCTACCAACTACTGGCAGTTCTGCCGTGAGCTGAAAAACGATGGCATGAATGTGCTGGGCATCGGCGATCAGCCCTATGATGAACTGAAGCCGGAGCTCAAGGACAGCCTGAATGAATACTACAAGGTGGGCAGTCTGGAAAATTACGACGAGGTCTACCGTGCGGTGGCCTTCTTCACCTTCAAGTATGGCCGCATCGATTGGCTGGAATCCAACAACGAGTATTGGTTGGAGCGGGATGCCGCCCTGCGCACGGACTTCAACATCAGATCCGGCTTCCAGACCGAGGATATGCCCCGCATCAAGTATAAGAGCAAGATGAAGGAATACTACCAGAAGGCCGGCATTGCCACCGCCCGCTACCACATGGTGGATGACTTCGAGGGCTGCAGGAAGTTCATCGACGAGGTGGGCTACCCTGTGGTGGTCAAGCCTGACAACGGCGTGGGTGCATCCGATACCCATAAGCTGTCCGACGATGCCGAGCTGAAAGAGTTCCTGACCTATAAGACCGCCTATCACCCCGATGTCTCCTACATCATGGAGGAGTTCGTCCACGCCGAGGTCAACAGCTACGATGCCATCATTGACGGCAGCGGCAACCCCATCTTTGAGGCGGGCAACGTGAGCCCCGTGTCTATTATGGACATCGTCAACGACAACGATAACTCTATCTACTACATCATCAAGGATCTGCCCGAGGATACCCGTGCCGCCGGTCGCGCCGCCGTCAAGAGCTTTGGTGTGAAGAGCCGGTTCGTCCACTTCGAGTTCTTCCGCATGACCGAGGATCAGGCCAGCATGGGCAAAAAGGGCCAGATCGTGGCGTTGGAAGTCAATATGCGCCCCTGCGGCGGCTTCACCCCGGATATGATCAATTTTGCCCGTTCCACCAACGTGTACAAGATCTGGGCGGATATGATCGCCTTTGGCGGCACCGATATGCCGGTGGGCGAGCACTATTACTGCCCCTTCGCAGGCCGCCGCGATGGCAAGAACTTCGTGTACAGCCACGAGCAGATCATGCAGAAGTACCAGTCCAATATGAAGATGGTGGATCGCATCCCCGAGGCTCTGTCCGGTGCCATGGGCAACCAGATGTACGTCGCCACCTTCTCTACCCGCGAGGAGATGGAGCAGTTCTATTCCGATGTTCTGGCCGTCAATGACCCCATCAACGATAAGGTGCAGAAGGAGCTGACCGAGGTGCTGGCTCTGGGTGAGCCGACCACGAAGGCCATCACCAAAAAGCCTGACCTGACCCCTGCCGTGAAGCCCACCACGGCGGTCACAAAGACCCCCACCCGCGCTGTTACCAAGACCAGCCGGAAGAAGTAAACAGAAAAAGGAACCCCGGAACATAAGGAGAAATCTCTATGTTCCGGGGTTTTATTGTCCCCTGCTCAAGAATGTGATATACTGTTCCCAAAGAAAAAGAACGAGGTATTGCTTCCATGAAAATTCCTGCAAACGGTTTTACCCACGCCGGCAAGTTCCATGCGGACGACGTGTTTGCTACGGCGCTGCTGCAAATTCTGCGCCCGGATATCAAGATCACCCGAGGCTTTGTGGTGCCGGACGATTTCGACGGCATCGTGTATGATATCGGCTTTGGCATGTTCGACCACCACCAGGAGCCCCGTGAGTGCCGCGCGAACGGCATTCCCTACGCCGCCTTCGGCCTGCTGTGGCGGGTGCTGGGCCCGGGCCTGGTGGGCGAGCGGCAGGCCCGGCTCATCGACGAGAACTTCATCCAGCCCCTTGACCTGAACGACAACACCGGCGAGCAGAACAGCCTGTGCGATGCCATCGGCTTCTTCAACCCGGTGTGGGACTCCAAGGAGGATCAGGATACCTGCTTCTTCAAGGCGGTGGCCGTGGCAAAGCAGATCCTGGAAAACCAGATCGAGAGCGCCAATGCCGTGAACCGTGCCGATGAAAAGGTCCAGCAGGCCTACAAAAACTCCCGGGACGGCATCGTAATCCTGCCCTGTTATC
Source organism: uncultured Faecalibacterium sp. (assembly GCA_937915335.1). Taxonomy (GTDB): domain Bacteria; phylum Bacillota; class Clostridia; order Oscillospirales; family Ruminococcaceae; genus Faecalibacterium. The sequence continues at coordinate 1,227 of CALDLZ010000205.1, read as the reverse complement.
TGCCCTGGAAGAACGGCCTGTACAAGACTGACGCGCTCTTTGTCATCTACCCCAGCCAGCGCGGCGGGTGGAGCGCCCAGTGCGTGACCGACCACAAGACCAAAAAGCCCAAGCTGCCCTTCCCTCAGAGCTGGGCGGGCCAGCCGCAGGAGGTCATTGAGCAGAAGAGCGGCATTGAGGGCATCAGCTTCTGCCATGCCAGCCGGTTCCTCATCACCGCAAAGGATAAGGAGACGGCGCTGGCCGCCTGCCGTCAGGTGCTGAAAAACAACGGGAGACTGTGATATGAGCGGGGAAGCGGAAAAAGAAGAACGGGCCTACGTCTATATGGTGCGCTGTGCGGGCGGTCAGCTCTATACGGGCTGGACGAATGATCCCGCCAGCCGCCTGCACGCCCACAAGAGCGGCAAGGGAGCCAAGTGCACCCGGGCGCTGGGGGCCCAGCGGTTCGCCTATCTGGAAAAGTGCGGGGATAAATCTGCCGCCCTGCGCCGGGAAGCAGCCCTGAAAAAACTGTCCAAGGCGAAGAAAGAAGCGCTGTGTGCCGACTGGGCTGCAAAGAACCTGCCCCGGCTCTCGCTGGCTGACCGCGCCGACGCGGGAGAGATCCTCGAGATCTACAACTGGTATGTTCTGCACCACACGGCCACGTTTCAGGTGACACCCTCCACCCTGCCCGAGTACGAGGACTGGGTGGACAATACCCGGGCGCTGATCCCCCTGCTGCTGGCCCGGGATGCGGACGGCAGGCTGCTGGGTTACGCCTGCGCCCACCGCTACCATCCCCGTGAGGCCTATGACTGGGACGTGGAGAGTACCATCTACTGTGCACCCGATGCCCGGGGTTTCGGTGTGGGCGACACCCTCTACCGGGCCCTGCTGGACATTCTGGATGCCATGGGCTATTGGAATGTCTATGCCCTCGTGGCCGACCCCAACCCCGCCAGCGAGCGCATCCATGCCCGCCTGGGCTTCACCTGTGTGGGCCGTGAACCCCATACCGCCTATAAGTTCGGCTGGCTGGGTCTGTCCACCTGGTGGCTCCCCCTGCGCAAGGGCAATGAGAAGCCTGCCCCCACCCACCCGCTGACACAGGAACAGGTGGAGGAGATCTTGAAAAAATATAACGCATAAAACCAAAAGGAGCGCCTCCGCAAGGGGCGCTCTTTTTTCTTCATAGAGAAAAACCACAAGCTAAGCTTGTGGAAGAACAGAGCCGTAGCGTTG
>CALDLZ010000204.1 GCA_937915335.1 uncultured Faecalibacterium sp. | reverse complement strand
GCGGTCCTCGTTCTCCTTCTTCTGTTCCACCACGATATGCTCATGGTTGAAATCAAAGTGGACAGGGGTGCACAAGTCGGTATTGCGGGTCAGGCGGAGAAGCTCCTGCACCCGCTTTTTCTCCTCGGGCACATAGAACAGGTAACTCACGCCCTCCTTTTTGGCGCGGCCGGTGCGGCCGATCCGGTGGGTGTAATGTTCATTGTCACCGGGAACATCATAGTTGATGACGGCATCCACATCCGAGACATCGATGCCGCGGGCTGCCACATCGGTGGCGACGAGGATTGCCAGCTTGCCATCCCGGAAGTTCTGCATGATCTGGTTGCGCTCCTTCTGAGAGAGGTCACCATGCAGGCAGTCCACCGAGAAGCCAAGGCGGGCCAGCTGATTTGCCAGAGTGGCCGTGTTGAACTTGGTATCACAGAACACCATGACCCGCTTGTAGCCCTCGCCAATGATGATCTGGGCCAGATCGGACAGCTTGTTGCGGCCGGAGGTCTCCAGCATGTACTGGGTGATCTTGGGCTGACTCTCTTCCTTGGGCTGAACGGTGATCTCCTCGGCGTTATTCTGGTACAGCCAGCCGATATCCATGACCTCACGGCTGATGGTAGCCGAGAACATGGAAAGGCTCTTACGGGCCTTCATCATCTCAATGATGTGCCGCACATCCTTATAGAAACCCATGTTCAGCATCTCGTCGGCCTCGTCCAGCACGATCTGGGTCACATGGGAAATATCAATGCTGTGGTGCTTGTAGTGATCCATCAAGCGGCCCGGGGTTGCCACCACGATCTGGCAGCCCTCAGCCAAGCGCTTGGCCTGCTTTTCCATATTGGCACCGCCGTAGACGCAGGCCACCTGCACTTCGGGCATGAAATAAGTCAGCTCGGTCAGCTCCTCGGCGATCTGCTGGGCCAGCTCCCGGGTGGGGGCCATGATGACCGCCTGCGGGTACTTCTTTTCCGGATCGATATGCTCCGCCACCGGGACCCCGAAGGCACAGGTCTTGCCGGTGCCGGTGGGGGCCTTGGCAATGACATCCCGGCCCGCCAGCATCACGGGGATGGTCTTTTCCTGAATTTCCGTCATCTCCGCAAAGCCCATCCGCTCCACGGCCTTGTGGATGGCTTCGCTGCACTGCAGCTCACTGTAAAGCATTTCAATACTCCGTTCTTTTTCGCATTTTCTTAAGTATAGCATGAAACAGCGTTCTTGTCAGCAACAAAAAGAGCCGCGCCCTTTTTGGGCACGGCTCCGCAGTTAGATGAACTGGTTTGACGCTCAGGCAGTCTCCTCGACGCTCTTGGTGGCGGCACGGCCTGCCTCCAGCTTCTGCTTGAAACGGCCGCTGGCCTTGAAGCCAGGGATGGAGGTAGACTCCAGACGGCTGGAGACCTTGGTCTTGGGGTTGGTGTAAGCCTTCGGCTTACGGGGACGCATCTCAAAACGGCCAAAGCCGGCAATGGTCACCTTCTCGTCTGCACGCAGGCAGTCAGCGATCTGGTCAAACAAAGCGTCCATCGTGGTCTCGACCTGAGCTTCGGTAAAGCCGGTCTTGCGTGCCACGGTTTCGATCATCTGGGAACGAGTCATGTATCGATATCCTCCTGGAACGTCCAAAAGTAACGTCTTTTGGCAAATTTTGCGTTGTTGAGTATAACAAATGCGGCCCCTCATTACGAGGGATTGCGCACGAAACGTATAAATTTGTGCACGAGTTACATTCTGGTGTTATTTTCTATGATACAGCGTTGCAATATCCACCAGCGGGATATTCTTCAGGTCGTGGTCGCTGCGCAGGCAGTTGACCAGCGCGTTCGCGGTATCCACAGCCGTGATGCAGGGGATGCTCAGCTCCACAGCCTTGCGGCGCAGACGGACGGAATCTCGCTTGGGATCACGGCCCTTGGCACTGGTGGAGAACACATAATCCACCAGACCACTCTGCAGCAGATCCACGATGTTAGGCGATTCGCCGGACATGTTGCGCACCTCGTTGCAGGGGACCATGTGCTTGTTGAGCCATGCGCAGGTGCCGGAGGTTCCGTAGAGCTTATAGCCCATGCTCTTGAGCTTCCAGGCGATGTCCACGAACTCAGGCTTGTCGCTGTCCTTCACGGTGAAGATGCAGCAGCTTGCGGGGCCGGGGGTCTTGAAGGTGTAGCCTGCGCCGATCAGGCCCTTGAGCAGGGCATCGTGGTAGTTGGGAGCAATGCCCAGAACCTCGCCGGTAGACTTCATCTCGGGGCCGAACTGGGTATCCACGCCGTGCAGCTTCTCAAAGCTGAACACAGGCACCTTAACGGCCACATAGGGAGCGTTGGGGTGCAGACCAGTGCCATAGCCCATATCGGTCAGCTTCTCGCCCAGGCAGCAGCGGACAGCCAGATCCACCATGGGCACGCCGGTAACCTTGGAGATGTAGGGCACGGTACGGGAGGAACGGGGGTTGACCTCAATGACATACACCTTGCCGTTGGAGACCGCGTACTGGACATTCACCAGACCAGTGACGTGCAGCTCGCGGGCAAAACGGCCGGTGTAATCCACCATGGTGTCGATCTCGGCCTGCGTCAGATGCTGGGCCGGGTAGACGCAGATGGAATCGCCGGAGTGGACACCGGTGCGTTCCACCTGCTCCATGATACCGGGGATCAGGAAGTTCTCGCCATCGCAGATGGCGTCCACTTCGCACTCGGTGCCCATGATATACTTATCCAGCAGGACAGGGTGATCCATATCCACATGCTCGGTGATGACGCCCATATACTCGATGACATCAGCCTTGGTGTAGGCCACGATCATATTCTGACCGCCCAGGACGTAGGAGGGGCGCATCAGGACAGGCAGACCGATCTCGTCAGCAGCGGCCAGAGCCTCTTCCAGGTTGAACACGGTGCGGCCGGGGGCACGGGGGATCTTGCAGCGCTCCAGCAGCTCGTCGAAGCGTTCACGATCCTCGGCCTCGTCAATGGCATCCGCCGGGGTGCCCAGAATGGGCAGGCCGATCTCGTCCATGTGCTTTGCCAGCTTGATGGCGGTCTGACCACCAAACTGGACGACACAGGCATCTGGCTTTTCGGTGGCAATGATGTTGTCCACGCTCTCGGGGTTCAGGGGGTCGAAGTACAGACGGTCACCGGTATCAAAGTCGGTGGAAACAGTCTCGGGGTTATTGTTGACCAGGATAGCCTCGCAGCCGTGCTTTTTCAGGGTCCAGACACAGTGGACAGAGCAGTAGTCGAACTCGATGCCCTGACCGATGCGGATGGGGCCGGAGCCAAAGACCAACACCTTTTTCTTCTTGGGCTGGCCGTTGGCGGCGGCTTCGGCTTCCTTGGCGGCAATGAACTCGGCGGCTTCGTTGTCGCCGTCGTAGGTAGAGTAGAAGTAGGGCGTGTTGGCAGAGAACTCGGCGGCGCAGGTATCGACCATCTTGAAACCGGCACGGTAGTTCTCCACAGGCAGGGTCTCCACCTGGGCCAGACGTTTGATGGTCTTATCCTGGAAACCGTACTTCTTGGCTTCCTTGTACTGCTCCAGGCTCAGCTGGCCGTTGCACTTTGCCAGACCATTTTCAAGGTTGGCCAGGTGCTGCATCTTATCCAGGAACCACCAGTCGATCTTGGTGATGTTCCAGATGGTCTGGTGGTCGATGCCGCGCTTGAGGGCCTCGTAGACGCAGAACACACGCTCGGCATCCTGCACATGCAGGTGTGCCACGATCTCGTCGTCGGTCAGTTCTTCAAAAGGCTTGTGGGTCAGGGTATCCATGCCCAGCTCAATGGAGGACACCGCCTTCATCATGGCGGCCTCGAAGCTGTTGCCAATGCTCATCACCTCGCCGGTGGCCATCATCTGGGTACCCAGAGACTTATCGGCATAGACGAACTTATCAAAGGGCCACTTCGGGTACTTGACCACGATGTAGTCCAGCGCAGGCTCGAAGCAGGCGCAGGTCTTGCCGGTGACATCGTTGGTGATCTCATCCAGCGTGTACCCGATGGCGATCTTGGTGGCCACCTTGGCAATAGGATAGCCGGTGGCCTTGGAGGCCAGAGCGGAGGAACGAGACACACGGGGGTTGACCTCGATGACCGCGTAGTCGAAGCTGTCGGGCTTCAGGGCGAACTGGCAGTTGCAGCCGCCCTCAATGCCCAGCTCGGTAATGATATCCAGAGCGGCGGTGCGCAGCATCTGGTATTCGTGGTCGCTCAGGGTCTGAGAGGGAGCCACGACCACGGAATCGCCAGTGTGGATACCGACGGGGTCCAGGTTCTCCATGTTGCAGACGGTGATGACGTTGCCCTTGTGGTCACGCATGACCTCGTACTCGATCTCTTTCCAGCCGGCGATGCACTTTTCCACCAGGATCTGATGGATGGGGGAAAGACGCAGGCCATTGGTGCCGATCTCGATGAGCTTTTCACGGGTCTCGCAGATGCCGCCGCCGGTGCCGCCCATGGTAAAGGCGGGGCGGACGATGACAGGGTAGCCGATGCGGTCCGCGCAGGCCAGAGCATCCTGCAGCGTCTCCACGACCTCAGAGGGGATGATGGGCTGGTGGAGCTTTTCCATGGTCTCCTTGAACAGCTCACGGTCCTCGGCGCGGTCAATGGTCTCAGGCTTGCAGGCCAGCAGACGGATGCCAGTGCGGTCGAGGTAGCCGGAACGTGCCAGCTCCATGGAGAGGTTCAGGCCCATCTGGCCGCCCAGGTTGGGCAGAACGGAGTCGGGCTTCTCGATCTCGAGGATGCGCTCCACGACCTCAAGGGTCATAGGCTCGATATAGACATGATCGGCCACGTCGGGGTCGGTCATAATGGTAGCAGGGTTGGAGTTGAGCAGAACGGTCTCGATGCCCTCTGCTTTCAGGGCGCGGCACGCCTGGGTACCGGAATAGTCGAACTCAGCGGCCTGACCGATGATGATGGGGCCGGAGCCGATGACCAGCACCTTTTTGATTCTGGGGTCCTTAGGCATTTCAGCGTGCCTCCTTTTTTGCTGCTTTGACGTTGTTCAGGAAGCGGTCGAACAGGAACTCGGTGTCCTTGGGGCCGCCGTTGGCTTCGGGGTGGAACTGGACGGTAAAGCAGTTCCACTTCTTATACTTGATGCCCTCGCAGGTGCCGTCGTTGGCGTTCACCTGTGCCACCTCGCCCATCTCGGCGGGCAGCTCGTCGCCCACGACCGCATAGCCATGGTTCTGGCTGGTGATGAAGGTGCGGCCCGATTCAAAATCGGTGACGGGCTGGTTGGCACCGCGGTGGCCGTACTTCAGCTTCATGGTCTTGGCACCGGCGGCCAGAGCGCTGAGCTGGTGGCCCAGGCAGATGCCGAAGGTGGGAATGCCCAGCTCAAAGATGTGCTTGAGGTTCTCGATGACCTCCACGGGCTCGGCGGGGTCGCCGGGGCCATTGGAGAGCATGATGCCATCCGGGGTCAGGGCAGCCACTTCCTCTGCGGTGGCAAAAGCGGGCATAACCGTGACCTTGCAGCCGCGCTTAACCAGGCAGCGCACGATGTTACGCTTGCAGCCGTAGTGCATCAGCACGATGTGGGTCTCGCCCTTCTCATTGTAGACCTCGGGCTTAGCGCAGGTGACACTCTTGACCGCATCGGTGACGGCATAGGCCCGGATGGTCTCCAAGAGCTTGTCGGTCTCTGCCTTGTTGGCGGGGTCAGCGGGGTCAAAGGTGGTCAGGATGGCACCGTTCATCACGCCGCTTTCCCGGATGATGCGGGTCAGGTGGCGGGTATCGATGCCCTCGATGCCGATGGTATTATTTTTCTTCAAAAAGCTGTCCAGCGTTTCCTCACAGCGCCAGTTGGAGGGGGTGGTGCAGGCCTCCCGCACGATGTAGCCCTTGGCCCAGATGCGGTCGGACTCCATATCGTCCTTATTCATGCCGTAGTTGCCGATGAGTGGGTAGGTTTGGGTGATGATCTGGCCGTAATAGCTGGGGTCGGTCAGGGTCTCTTCAAAGCCCACCATGCCGGTGGCAAAGACGACCTCACCCACAGTGACACCCTCCGCGCCCACCGACTGGCCCGCAAAGACCATGCCGTTTGCCAAAAGAAGATAAGCGTTCATAGGTACTCCTTGTTTCCTTCCACCCTTACAGGGTCTGCTTGGCTTCCTGCTTCATCTTGCGGCTGCCCAGGTGCACCAGGGGCAGCTTGCCCTCCTTGCAGATGGGGCACTCCTCGGGTGCATAGTTGGGCAGGTCCAGCTTCAGGGCACTGGCCAGGATGGGGATGGGAGACGGAGACTCGGGCTTGGTGCGGTCCACCACGCAGGTGATGCCCAGGCAGATGCCGCCTGCCTCTTCGATGACACGCTTGGTCTCGAGGGAGGAGATGCCGGTGGTGACAACATCCTCAGCGATGAGGCACTTCTCACCCGGATGGATTGCGAAGCGCTTCAGGGTCATCACATTGTCCACGCGCTCGGTGAAGATGGCGCGCTTGCCGGTCTGGCGGGCCAGCTCGTAGGCGTACACGATGCCGCCCATGGCAGGTCCGACAATGACATCCACATCCAGCTCCTTGACCTTATCGGCCACGGCCTTCATCACCTCGGCACAGCGGTCGGGGTACTGCTGCAGATAAGCCATCTGGCAGTAGGCGCTGGAATGGCGGCCGGAGGAGAGCAGGAAATGGCCCTCCAGGAATGCATCACAGCTCTTCAGAATTTCAAGTGCTTCACTCATTGTACTTCTCCCTCTCTTTTCTTATAGAAAAATGTCATTTGAACGGTATTGTACCACGCTTTGACGGTAATTGCAAATTTATACGCAAGTTTTTGTTTTATGCGCATAAACAGTGGTTTTCCTGGTATATCATGTGGATTATTCAGTGTTCCGGGCGCAGCCGCGGATCTCGTCCAGCGTTTTCACGCCGTGGGCATCCATCCACTGCGCCATCTCGCCGGCGATGGTCTCCATAGCGCGGGGATTTGCAAAGTTGGCAGCGCCCACCTGCACGGCGGCGGCACCGGCCATGATAAATTCCAGCGCGTCCTTCCCGGTGGCAATGCCGCCCAGGCCCACAACAGGGATGTTCACGGCACCCACGGCCTGCCAGACCATGCGCAGGGCGATGGGCCGCACCGCCGGGCCGGACAGACCGGCGAAGATGTTGTTGAACACCGGCTTGCGCTTTTCCAGGTCAATGGCGCAGGCCTGGAAGGTATTGGTCAGGCTGATGGCATCCGCACCGGCGGCTTCCACAGCCTTGCACATTTCGGGGATGTTCTCGGCCTGGGGGCTCAGCTTGACCATCAAAGGCTTTTTGCAGGCGGCACGCACCATCCGCACCACCTCACCGGCAGCCTCGGCTTTCACGCCGTAGGCCATGCCGCCCACCTTGACGTTGGGGCAGGAGATGTTCAGCTCCACGATGTCCACGGCGCTCTCACTCAGCATGGCCGCGCCCTCGACGTACTCCTCCTCGCTGTGACCGCCCAGATTGGCGATGACCACAGTGCCGTACTTCTGCTTCAGCTCCAGCATCTCGTTCAGTTCCACATCCATGAAGTGCTGAACGCCGGGGTTCTGCAGGCCAATGCTGTTGATAAGACCGGAGGGGGTCTCCCACAGGCGCTCACCCTTGTTGCCGTACTGTCCGTGCAGGGTCAGGCCCTTGCCGGAGATGCCGCCGATCTTGGAAAAGTCGGCCAGTTCCTCATACTCCACGCCGTAGCCCACGGTGCCGGAAGCGCCGATGACCGGGCTGTTCATCGTAAAGCCCAGCAGGTTCGTTTTCAGGTCAGCCATCAGAAGAACACCTCCGTCGCATCAAAGACCGGGCCATTCTTGCACACGCTCTTGCCCTCGCCACCCTTGGTCTCACAGGTGCAGCCCAGGCAGGCGCCAATGCCGCAGGCCATCTTCTTTTCCAGACTCACGAAGCAGGGAGTACCCTTTTCAGCGCACAGACGAGCAGCGTTTTTCATCATCACGGTAGGGCCGCAGACCAGCACAGCGTCGTAATCCGCCGGGTCGTACAGCTGGGTCACGAAGCCGTGGAAGCCCACCGCACCGGTATCGGTGGAGACCTTGACGAGGTTGGCGATGGAACGGTATTCCTCCATGCAGTAGGGGGTATCCCGGAAGCCGAAGAACACGTCCGGCTTGACACCGGCAGCAGCCAACTCTCGGGTAACCTGATACATGGGAGCGGTTCCGATGCCGCCGCCCACCACGGCGATCTTATGGTATTTCTCAGTCAGGGCCGGGATATCGAACCCGTTGCCCATGGGGCCGGTCAGCTGGAAGGTATCGCCCTTTTTCAGCTGGGCGAGCTTCCGGGTGCCCTCGCCGATGACCTGATACAGAAACTCAATGGTCTGGGTCTCGGGCTCCCACTTATGCACACTGATGGGCCGGGACAGGAAGGGAGCCTCGTCAGCCCCCCAGGCACGCAGGGTGAAGAACTGCCCGGCATGGGGAATATGCTCCCGGTCAGGCCAGAGAGCACACAGCAGCCGGATATCCGGCTGGATGCTCTCGTGGCTCAGGACGGTTGCTTCACAGCAGGCTGCACGCATGGGCAATGGCCTCCTTCATGTTCACGCACTCGTTGTAAGCGGCCTCGTCAAAGGCCACGCCGGGCTGCTTCTTGTAAGCCAGCAGGATGCCGCGGCTGGAGTTGACCACGCCGCCGTTGCCCTTGCTCAGATACTGAGCGATATCCTCGGCCTTGCCGCCCTGTGCGCCGTAGCCGGGGATGAGGAAGAAGCTGTCCTGATACTTGGCACGGATCTCGGTGGCCTCCTCGATGTGGGTGCCGCCGATGACCAGACCTATGGAGGAGTAGCCGTGCTCACCCATGTAGTCCTTGCCCAGAGCGTTCAGCTTGTCGCCCACCAGGTCGTAGACGTGGCGGCCATCGGCCAGCTTCTCGTATTCAAAATCTTTTGCACCGCCGTTGGAGGTGCGGCAGAGGACGAACATGCCCTTGCCCTGCTTCTCAGCATAGGGCAGATAAGGGCTGATGGAGTCCAGACCCATATAGGGAGCCAGAGTAACGAAATCAGCCTCGAAGTCGCCGGTAAAGTGACCCATGGCGTACATCTCGGCGGTCTTGGCGATATCGCCGCGCTTGATGTCGGCGATGACAGGGATGCCGACTTCACGAACCGCGGCCAGGGTCTCGGCATACGCCTTCAGCCCCTCAAGGCCCAGAGACTCGTAGTAAGCGATCTGCACCTTGTAGCAGCCTGCCACGGCCTTGGTGGCATCGATGAGCTTCTTGTTGAAGCGGACGATATTCTCGCCCTTGGTCAGGGTGCTGTCCACAAAATCAGCGGGCAGGTAGCTGAAATCAGTATCCAGACCCACACACACCGGGCCGCGGGCTTCCACTGCTTCGTAAAGCTTGTCCATGTTCGTCATTGTCGTGTTCCTCCATACTCTCTATTTATAATTACTCTTCCGCCTGATAGGTCAGCTTGCCGCCCTTGACGGTGGCATAGACCCTGCCATAGAGCTGCGCGCCATCGTAGGGGCAGTTATGGGATTTGGAGTGCAGCTTCTCTTTCTCCACCGTGTAGGGGGTGTCGAGGTCTACCAGCACGAAGTCGGCATCATAGCCCGGCTCCAGCTGGCCCTTGGCAAGGCCCAGAATTTCCGCCGGGCGGGTGCTCATCAGGTGGACCAGCAGCTCCAGCGGCAGGCCCTCCTCCTTGCAGAGCTTGGTGTAGCAGACACCGAAAGCTGTCTCACTGCCCACCATACCGGCCATGCCCTTGAGCTTGTCCTCCTCAGAGTGGGGCGCGTGATCGGTCGCGATGGCATCCACCACGCCAGAACGGATGCCGTCGATCAGTGCCTGTACATCATCGGCGGTACGGATGGGCGGGTTGACCCGGTAATCGCAGGTCTCGTTGTTGAACCACAGGTGGTGGGGCGTGACCTCACAGGTGACGGGTGCCCCCCGCAGTTTTGCCATCTGGATGGCATCCAGCGCGCCCCGGGTGGAAACATGGCACATGTGGAGCTTGGTCTGGTAGTATTCACTCAGCCAGCAGTTACGCACGGTCTCCAAGTCCTCAGCCAGCCGGTAATCCCAGGGACTGATCTCCATATCCTCGGCGTGGCTCATCACGGTGATGTCCCGCTGGGTGCAGATGGCGAACGCCTTTGCCATGGTGGCGTTATCCTGCACGCCGTGGCCGTCCTCGGTGATGAACTTCACGCTGGCGGGCAGGGTCTTGAGGTGGTCGAGGGTCTTTCCATCAAAGTTCTCGGTGATGGAGACGGTCTGGTTCACATCGCACAAGCCCACCTCGGCGGCCTTCTGCTCCACCATGGCCGCCTGTGCGGCAGAGGAGCAGACGGGCTTGGTGTTGGGCATCAGGTTGACAAAGGTATAGCCGCCGGCGGCCGCAGCCATGCTTCCGGTGGTGATGTCCTCCTTATATTCAAAGCCCGGGGTGCGCCAGTGGCAGTGCAGGTCCACAAAGGCGGGCAGCACGGTCAGGCCACCAGCATCCAGGACGGTCTCTCCTTCCCCGGCCAGTGCGGAAAGCTCCTGGCCCACAGCGGCGATCTTTCCGTCTTTCACGAAAAGCTCCACCGGGCGGCCCTCGGCGTTCACAGCATTGATGAGCAGCATGTTCTTTTACCTCCCTGTTCGTGTTTCGGATGGGCGGATGCCCACAGACGGGCAAAAAAAAGAACTTTTCCACAAATGGAAAAGTTCAGAAAGCGAAAAAAGGAAACACGGAACCCACCGCAAAAACGGCTGCAAACTGTTTTTTCAGTTTTGCGTTCATTTTTGACAGCATTCGTCCGCGTCTCCTTTATCTCTGCGATTGTTTTCGTTATATTTTATCATAGAGGCGCAAAATGTGTCAATGCTTCCGGCAAGATTTCCATGTGAAAAGGTTTTGGGCGCATCTCGCCAAATTTTAGCTACTCTACCGAAAACCCGTTCCCCGGTTTCATAATCTCTATGCAGACGGGGATTTTTCTCGGTCAATTCCTACCAAAGCACTGTACATTGAAGTTTCCCTGTGTTATTATAGTATCTGTCAAAAGAGAGAGGGCCGCTCAGGGCGGCCAAACGAAAAAGGGAGGGTTCCCCACATGAGTTTATTGGAGGACGCACGGAACATCCAGCGCAAGGACCCCGCCGCCCGCAGCGTGCTGGAGGTCATCCTGCTGTACCCCGGCTTCCATATTCTGGTCTACCACCGCGTTGCCCACTGGCTGTATGAGCACAAGCACTTCTTCCTGGCCCGGTGGGTCAGCCAGCATGGCCGCCACAAGACCGGCATCGAGATCCACCCCGGTGCCAAGATCGGCAAGTGCCTGTTCATCGACCATGGCATGGGCATCGTGTTCGGCGAGACCACCGAGATCGGCGATAACTGCACCATCTACCACGGTGTCACTTTGGGCGGCACCGGCAAGGACACCGGCAAGCGCCACCCCACCTTGGGCGACAATGTCTTGATCGGCGCAGGCACCAAGGTTCTGGGCCCGGTGTATATCGGAGATAACGCCCGCGTTGGCGCGGGCAGTGTGGTGCTGCGCAACCTGCCCGCCAACTGCACCGCTGTCGGCGTGCCCGCCGAGGTGGTACGCATCAACAACAAGGCCATCAACCCCGCCGACGACCTCGACCAGCAGGATCTGCCGGATATCGTGGCCCAGCGCCTCACCGACCTTGACCGTCGCATCAGCGAGCTGGAAAAGGACGCGCAGGGGGATGTGCCGCCCAGTATCCACGAGGTTTTGGAACGAAGCAAATAAAAAAATCGGAACCACCGATTGTGGTTCCGATTTTTTATTTGCATGGATTCTCTGCCAGCTCTTTGACTTTTTGTGCCGCCGCGGCAACCAGCTGACCAACAGGCTGGTCGGGCACGCCCACCACGATATTCTCACAGTGATTGATGGGCACCAGCACCCGCCGGGCAGGGCTCTGGCAGACTGCCGCCGCCATTGCAGGGGTGATCTCGCCCAGCAGGGCATCAGCGATCACGATGCCAATGGGCCCCACAATGACATCGGCGGCGCGACAGTTTACCACCACGGCGTTCTCACCGGTGGCGGCACGGGCCGCGCCCGCCTTGAGCATGGCGGAGGTCGCCAGGCTGTTGGTGCCCACAGCGGTCAGCTGGGCTTCCGGGCAGGCGGCTGAAATAGCCGCCACCAACTGACGGCCCAAGCCGCCGCCCTGACCGTCGATGACAAGGACATTCATCAGAAGTCGATCTCCTCCAGGCGCAGCAGGGCGATGATATAGATCTTCAGGGCCTCCAGCAGCTTATCGATGGGAGCAGCCTCGTTAGCACCGTGCATCGGGCCGCCGAACTCGGGCAGCACCATATCCTCGTGCTCGGGGCCGAAGCTCACTGCATAGGGGAAGTGACGCCGCCCATGGTAAAGGGAGTGGCATTCTCGCCGGTGACCTCATTGTAAGTCTCGATGCAGGCCTTGATGGCGGGGGTATCGGCGGCAATGTAGAAAGGCTCAGCACCCTCGGCGTTTTCCAGAGAAGCGCCGTTCCCGATGGCCGCCCTGATCTGCTCCTTCATCTTCTCGGCATTGGTACAGGTGGGATAGCGGCTGTCCATGGTCTGGACGATCTTGCCGTCCCGCATGAAGATGCGGCCGCCGATGACGGTCAGAGGGCCGAAGGGGCCGTCGGCACAGTCAATGCCCAGGCCGGTGCCTGCGGTGGAAGCGTGCAGCTTTTTCAAAGCCTCCAGATAGGCGCGCTCGGCATCGTTGCACAGGTTATTGTCCAGCAGGTAGTTCACCACCAGGCCGATTGCATTCACGGTTCCCTCGGGCATGGCTGCATGGCCGCTCTTGCCCCAGCCACGGATACGCACGCCATCGCCTTCCGGTTCCAGCGTGATATTAGGGGCATTCTTCAGCTTGCTGATGTCGGTCTCCACCAGAGCGCTGGCACGGTCGGGCACGGCGTTATTGGCAACACCGCCCTCAAACTCCTTGATTTTGCCATTGCAGACGGGGCTGACCAGCTCGGCCCCAAAGTGGCCCTTCTCACCGTTGCAGACCGGGAAGGAGGCATCCGGGGTAAAGCAGAAGGCCGGGGCCGGATAGTTCTTGAGGTAGTAATCCACGTCGTTCATGTTAGTCTCTTCGTTGTCACCAACCAGCGCGCGGATGGGATAGCGCAGGGAAACGCCCTCCTCCTTGAGGAACTTCAGGGCGTACAGGGTAGCCACCATGGGGCCCTTATCGTCGGCCACGCCGCGGCCGATCATCCAGCCGTCCCGGATCTGCATCTTGAAGGGATCCTGGCTCCAGCCGTTACCCACAGGCACCACGTCCACATGGCAGATGGTTGCCAGATACTTCTCGGGGTCTGCACCGGCCAGCTCCGCATAACCGATGCGGTTCTCGCAGTTGCGGGTTGCCAGACCCATGCCTGCGGCCAGCTCCAGCGTCTTATCCAGCGCCGCACGGGGCCCCTCCCCGAAGGGGGCATCCTCAGTCGGGGTGCCCTCCACACTGTTGATGGACACCAGCGCCGCGATGTCCTCCAGAATCTGCTCTTTGTTCGCCGCAATAAAGGCGTCGATCTTCTGATTCAATGCCTGATCCATGATTGCTTCGTCCTTTCTTTGTCGTAACGACACGTCGCCGTTAATTGTAGCACATTTTTCACTGGATTGCTAGAGTAGACAAACCTTGTCACACCGCAAACAGACTGCTTGCGGCCCCCAGCACACCGGCGCTGGCCAGGCCCATGATGATGCCCGCCAGCAGCACGCCGCCCATGCAGGCGATGAGGACATCCTTGAACTTCATGTCCAGAATGGAAGCCGCCAGCGTGCCGGTCCAGGCACCGGTGCCGGGCAGCGGGATGCCCACGAAGAGCAGCAGCGCAATGGTCAGCCCCTTGCCGGCCTTTTCTTCCAGCTTGCGGCCGCCCTTTTCGCCCTTGGTGATGAAGAACTTGCAGATGGGCCCGATGAGGGGCTTGTTGTAACCCCAGATCAAAAACTTACGGGCAAACAGATAGATGAAGGGCACCGGCAGCATGTTGCCCAGCACGCAGACCAGATAAGTGGGCAGGGCGGGCAGCCCCATACCCAGCCCCACCGGGATGGCACCGCGCAGCTCAATGACCGGCACCATGGAAATAAAAAAGACCAGCAGATAGTTTTTGAGCATCTGTTTTTCTCCTTATGATAAAGCTTACAGGTCGATGACCAACTCCACCGGGCAGTGATCGGAACCGAACACCTCGTTGTGGATCTCGGCGGCGGTCACCTTGTCGGCGATGCGGTTCGAGACAATGAAATAATCGATGCGCCAGCCCGCGTTCTTCTCCCGGGCATGGAAACGATAGCTCCACCAGCTGTACTTCACCTCGTCGGGGTGAATGGCACGGAAGGTATCGGTAAAGCCCGCCGCCAGCAGCTCGGTCATCTTGGCCCGCTCCTGATCGGTGAAGCCCGCGTTCATCCGGTTGGTCTTTGCGTTTTTGATGTCGATCTCGGTGTGGGCCACGTTCAGGTCGCCACAGAGGATGACCGGCTTTTTCGCATCCAACCCCAGTAAGTATGCCCGGAAGGCATCCTCCCAGGTCATGCGGTAATCCAGCCGCTTCAGACCGTCCTGGCTGTTGGGGGTGTAGCAGTTGACCAGATAGAATCCCGGATATTCCAGCGTCAGCACACGGCCCTCGTGGTCATGCTCTTCAACGCCAATGCCGGTGGTCACCGCCAGCGGGGCCGTCTTGCACCAGCAGGCCGTACCGGAATAGCCCTTCTTCTCAGCAGAATAAGTAAACTCCGTGTAGCCCTCCGGGGCAAAATCCGCCTGCCCGGGCTGCATCTTGGTCTCCTGCACCGAGAAGATGTCGGCATCCAGCGCCGCGAAGCTTGCGGCAAAATCATGGGTCAGGCAGGCCCGCAGGCCGTTGACGTTCCAGCTGATCAGTTTCATATCCTGTTCCTTTCTTATGCCTGATATTTCGTTTTCCATGCGCCGCTTTCCATGCGGGCCACAAAGCAGATGACGCGGCAGACCCAGTCGATGACCATGGCGATCCAGACACCCACAGCGCCCCAGCCCAGCTTAACGCAGAGCAGGTAGCTGAAGCCCAGCCGCCAGATGGCCATGCTGAGGATGGAGACCATCATGGTAAATTTCACGTCATTGGCGGCACGCAGGGCGTTTGGCAGCACGAACGCCGGCGTCCAGAGGAAAATGCCCGAGCCGTT
>CALDLZ010000203.1 GCA_937915335.1 uncultured Faecalibacterium sp. | reverse complement strand
GCACCGCCCCCCGGGGGGCGAAAAAGGCCACCCGGTGCTGGCCCCGCCGCTCCAACCGGGGCAGAATGTGCCCGCAGAGCACCGCCGCACAGCACCCCGGTCCAGAAGCCCCGCTGTCTACCGACTGGCCCTCGGTGTTGTAGAGAATAGAGCCGCAGTCCACATGGTTCTTGATGAGCAGGCCCTCGGCGGCCAGCAGCTCCCGGAAGAGCTGGCTGCCCACATGGCCCAGATCGCCGGTATAGATGGCATCAAAATCCTGGGTCTGGCTGCCGGTGTTGGTCAGATACCGCATCAGGGTGGCAGCGGCCGCCGGGGCCATGGCAGCCCCCATGTTGTTGATGTCCTGGATGCCCATGTCCTGTACCCGGCCAAAGGTCACGGCCCGGATGCCCACCCCCTGCCCGGCAGGACGAAGCAGGCAGGCACCTGCCGCCGTGGCCGTCCACTGGGCGGTGGGGGTGCGGACGGCACCATAGGAAAGCGGTGTGCGGAACTGCCGCTCGGCCGCGCAGAAGTGGCTGGAAGTCATGGCCAGCAGGCCTCCGGCAAGGTCCGCGGAGCAGAGACAGGCCCCGAAGCCCAGGGCCTCGGCCATGGTGCTGCAGGCTCCGAACAGGCCAGCAAAAGGCAGGCCCAGTTCCCGGGCCGCATAGCCTGAGGCGGTGCACTGGGCCTGCAGGTCTCCGGCCAATACTAAGCTCACGTCCTGTTCCGTGGCGTGGGCTTTTTTCAGGCAGAGCCGTGCCGCCCGCAATTGCAGATATTTTTCGGCGGCTTCCCAGTTGGCCTGACCCAGGCGGTTATCGTTGTGCAGCTCGTCGAACTCTGCCGCCAGCGGGCCCTCACCCTCTTTTTTGCCGCCAACGGCGGCATGGGAGACGATGACCGGCGGTTTTGGAAAGATCAGAGTATCACCCCGGCGGGTCGCCATGAAAAAATCCCCCTTTCAGGGCTGTTTTTCTCGAAATTTTGTGGTATACTGAATCTTTGCCGGGATCCTGCAATCTTCGCACCCCGGCAGGCGTATTGTAAACAGAGTGTTCACCCGCCCAGCAGCCAGAGCACCCCGCCGTAGACCACGGCGGCCAGCGTGCCGTAGACGATGACGGGCCCCGCAATGGTGAACATCTTGGCCCCGGTGCCGCAGACTCTGCCCTCGGGCTTGAACTCAATGGCGGCGCTGACCACGGCGTTGGCAAAGCCTGTGATGGGCACCAGCGACCCTGCCCCGGCCCTGGCCGCCAGCTTCTGGTAGAGCCCCAGCGTGGTCAGCAGGGCCGATAACACGATGAGAGAACAGCTGGTCAGGGTGCCGGCAAGCTCAGGCTCAAGCCCCAGCCCCAGATACCACTGCCGCAGCACTTCGCCCAGCAGGCAGATGCCGCCGCCCACGCAGAACGCCCACAGGCAGTCTGTTCCTAAAGGCGAGGGAGGGCCGACCTTTTTCACCCGCCGCGCGTATTCCTGTGCTGTCATCTTCATCGCTGTCACCTCGTGGAATAGTTTGCACATAAAAAGCGGATTTATCCGAAAGCTTGATGATTTTATGCCGCTTGCCATTTTTGTCAAAGGCTCTTCCTTTGGATGAGCTGGCGCGAAAGCGCCTGAGAGGGCAAGCCCGTTGACTGATAGAAAGAAGGTCTCTTATGAACCAGCAGCAACCCATTCACCGCCGCCGCCTGACCCGCGCGGAGATCAGGCGCAGACGGCGCAACCGTGCCATCCGCCGTCTGGCCGGGCTGACCCTTGTGGTCTGCGTGGCTGTGGGCGGTGTGTCCTTCCTGCTTTCCCGCCGCAAGGCCCCGGTACCCACGGCGGATGCCGCCGGTGCTTCTGCCAGCAGTGCGACCGATAATGGCCTGCTGTCTGATGCTTTGAGCAGCAGCAAGGCCCAGAGCAGCGCCGTGAGCGAGGCTGCTTCCGAGAGCACCGAGAGCCGGGATAACGTCCTGGGCCTGACGAAGGAGGAGGCCGCCGCCATGCTGGCCGACCCCATGATGGTGTTGGTGAACCACACCAACAAGATGCCGGACAACTACACCTTTGACACCGCCGAGTGCGGCTCCAAGACAGCCGTGAACAAGAAGCTGCAGGTGGAAGCCTGCAACGCCTTCCTCGAGATGCAGAAGGCCGCCGCCGCTGAGAACGTGACCATCTGGATGCAGAGCGGCTACCGCAGTGTGGAGTACCAGACCAGCCTTTACGAGAAAAAGACCAACTATTATAAACAGCAGGGCTATGACGAGGCCACCGCCAAAGAAAAGGCTGCCGCCATCGTCAACCCGCCGGGTTATTCCGAGCATAACTGCGGTCTGGCCGCTGACCTGAACAGCCCCGAGCACACCGGTCTGGACGAGGGCTTTGAGAACACAACGGCCTTCCGCTGGCTCTGCCAGCATGCCGGGGAGTACGGCTTCATTCTGCGCTACCCCAAGGGAGCCGAGGAACAGACCGAGATCACTTACGAACCCTGGCACTGGCGCTATGTGGGCGTGGAGAACGCCGCCAAAATCAACGCCAGCGGCCTGTGCTTTGAGGACTACATCGCTGCCCTGCACGCCATTGTGGACTGAGCGGCAAAGCACCGGTGAAGAAAACGTAAAATCTTGGATTCGTCGTTTGCATTTCGGGCTATGATATGGTAAGATAACAATGGTTCGCTGTCGGAAACTGTTCCGTGTGGGCGGGCCGGGTGTAAAACAGATAAAAGAGGGAATAATCCATGAAACTTCGTGCTAAAATCATTCTGACTGCTGCTTCTCTGGCTTTGAGCTGTGCTCTGCTGGCCGGCTGCGGTTCTTCTTCCAGCAATACAGCTTCTTCCGCCGCGTCTTCCGAGGATGCTTCCTCTGTGCCCGGCTCCACCGTGCTGAGCCAGGCCTCCAGCATCACCCTGGGCGAGGATAACAGCACTGACGCGCTGAATGCTCCCTTTGAGACCCTGCTGGATGCCAACCCCATCTCCAACCAGTTTGAGATCGCCGCCATGAACATTGAGTACGATTTCAACCTGCCCGCTGACGATGTGGTGAGCTACAAGGGCGTGAAGAGCAACGACAACGGCGATGCCGGCCTGGTGCTGGTCATCGAGGCCGCTGACGGCAAGGCACAGGATGTGGCCGAGGCCCTGCAGGCTTACCAGCAGGATCAGGTGGCCTTCTACGGCAACTACGCCGAGTTCGCACAGGCACAGGACAATGTGGAGAACGCTGTGATCGCCTTCAAGGATAACACCGTGGTCATGGTCATCGCCTCCAACGAGTGCACTGCCGATCTGGACAGCGCCGTGGACTCCGCTCTGGCTGAGTAAAAAAGAGAATTGTACAGGCCGATGCCGTGGCGGCATCGGCTTTTTTTGAAGGAGGTCGAAGCCTTGGTTTTCAGCACCATCATCTTCCTGTTCCGCTTCCTCCCCATCACGCTGGCGCTGTACTACCTTGCGCCCGCAAAGCTCAAGAACACCGTGCTCTTCGTGTGCAGTCTGGTGTTCTACTGCTGGGGCGAGGTCCGGTTCTTCCCAGTTATGCTGGCCCTTATCCTCATCAACTACCTCTGCGGTCTGGGGCTGGAAAGATTTGATGCAAATCCTGCCGCCCGTAAGGCGCTGCTGCTGGTGGCGCTGGCTGCCAGTCTGGGGATGCTCTTTTACTTCAAGTACGCAAACTTTGTCCTGCGCAGCCTGAACAGCCTGCTGGGTACCGCCTTTGCGGAGATCCAGGGCATCAGTGTCCTGCCGCTGGGCATCAGCTTCTACACGTTCCAGACCCTTTCCTATACCATTGATGTCTACCGCCGGGACGTGAAAACCGAACACAACATCATCGACTTCGGCGCTTACGTTGTCATGTTCCCCCAGCTCATTGCGGGCCCCATCGTCAAGTATCGGGATGTCTCGGCCCAGCTGCATGTCTACAAAAACCGTTACAGCCTGAAGCAGATCGAGGAGGGCATGACCCTGTTCACCTTTGGTCTGGCGAAAAAAGTCCTGCTGGCCGATGCCATTGGCGCGCTCTGGACGGATATCATCGGCATTGCCGACAGTCCCACCACCACCTTTGTGGGCCTTGCCAATGCCTCTACCCCACTGGTCTGGCTGGGTGTCATCGCCTATTCGCTCCAGCTCTACTTTGATTTTTCCGGCTACTCCATGATGGCCATTGGCATGGGCAAGATGCTGGGCTTTGACTTCCCCCAGAACTTCAACTTCCCCTATATCTCCCGTTCTATCACTGAGTTCTGGCGGCGCTGGCACATGACCCTTTCCGGCTGGTTCCGGGAATATGTGTATATCCCGCTGGGCGGCAACCGCAGGGGCCTGAAGCGGCAGATCTTCAACCTCTTCGTGGTGGAACTGCTCACCGGCATCTGGCACGGGGCTGACTGGAACTTCATCTGCTGGGGTCTGTATTATTTTGTCCTGCTGGCCATTGAAAAGCTGTTCCTGCTCAAGCACCTGGAAAAAGGCAGGGTCTGGCCCCACATCTACACCATGTTCCTCGTGGTGGTGGGCTGGGCCATGTTCGTGGGCAATGATGCCGGGGTGGGCTTCGGCCTGCTGTTCCAAAAGCTCTTCATCCCCTCGGGCGGCGCGTCCCCGGTCTACTTCCTGCGCAACTATGGCGTGCTGCTGGTGGTCAGCGTGATCTGCTGCACCCCGCTCATCGAAAAGCTCTGGAACGCCCTGCGCAGGCACACCGTGACCCGTGTGGCCACGGTGCTGGTGCTGCTGGTGCTCTCCACGGCCTACGTGGTGGGCAGCACCAACAGCCCGTTCCTGTATTTCAATTTCTGAGGAGGGATCTCTGAATGGACAAGCATACAAAGAAAACTCCCTCTCTGTTCCAGTACCCTGTGCTCGTTGCCTTCGGGCTGTTCTTCATTGCCTTGTTCGTGCTGGACATGGTCACGCCTGACCGCGCGTACAGCGAATTGGAAAATACCACCCTGACCCAGCGGCCCAAGTTGAGCGCTGTCTCCGCCGACGGGCTGAACAACTACTTCACCAGTTACACCAAGTATGTCAAGGATCAGGTGTTCGGCCGTGACCAGTGGATCAGCCTGCAGAGCCTTGCCGAGACCACTCTGTTCCAAAAGACCCAGAGCGGCGGCATCCTGCTGGGCAGGGAGCACATGATGTTCGCCCGGCATTACAGCCTGCTGCAAAATGAGGAAAAGGGGATGGCGAAGAACCTTGCCGCCGTCCAGAGCCTGGCCCAGCGCTACCCGGGCAAGGTGAATTTCATGCTGGTGCCGTCGGCATCGACGATCTACCCCGAGAATGTCCCGGCGGGGGCCCCGCAGATCGACGAAAAGAGCATCCTCGAAAATATTGCCGCACAGGGGGACAACTACGGACGGTTCATCGACGTTCTGCCCACCCTGACCGAGCATAAGGACGAGTACCTCTACTACCGCACCGACCACCATTGGACGACGCTGGGGGCCTACTACGCTTACCAGCAGCTCTGTGAGCAGCTGGGCCTGACCCCCTTTGACCGGGAGGCCCACGAGATCGAGACTTGTACTGATTTCTATGGCACCCACTATTCCAAGGCCCGCACCTGGAACGCCGAGCCGGATACCATTACCTGGTACGACCTGCAGAACCGCCTGACCATCTGGAATGTCACCGGCCCGGGCCAGCCCACCGAGGGCACCACCACCGGCCTGTATGATCTGGACAAGCTGGAGGTGTACGACAAGTACGCCATGTTCCTGCACGGCAACAACGGCCTGAGCCGGGTGGAGGGGGACGGTACCGGAAAAATTCTGGTCATCAAGGACAGCTATGCCAACAGCTTTGTGCCGTATCTGACCGCCAACTATGCGGCCATTGACGTGGTGGATTTCCGCAACTATAACTATGGGCTCGACCAGCTCATCGCGGACAACGACTACGACCAGATTCTGGTTTTGTACAGCTACGCCAGCTTTACCACAGACCCGTATCTCTACCGTGCGGGCGTGGCAGGCTGATTGGAAAATTATTGCAGTGGTTTTCACCAAACTTTGGTTGCTTTTTTCATGCGACTTTCCGATTTTTGATGGTTTTTCACAAAATCCATTGCATAAAACTATGGAATGCAGTAATATAAGGCTGGAAACAGGGTGGGAATTTGGGAAAGACGACCACCGGTTCAAGCTGCTCAAAAAGGAGTATGAGACCTATGAACAAGAACATGAATCTGCCTGCTGAATACGCAGTGCTTTCTGAAGAAGAAATGACCTATACCCAGGGCGGTGCCGATGTTGATGTTGGCGGCGCTGTGACCACTGCCGCTACCGTTGTGGGTGCCGTGGTGCTGGGTGCCAGCTACATCTGGGGCATCTCGGTGTCCAAGGACTGGCTGAACAAGAAGAGCAATCGTGAGGGCAACCTCTTCACCATTCTGGGCCGTGCCGCTGATGCTGTCGGCGAGGATATGTCCAAGTCCGCTTCCAACTTTATCCGTGATGCTGTTTCCAGCACTATGGTGGTTGCTCTGGCTCCCCTGAGCGCTGTCCTGCTGATCCTGTAAAACGGAAAGTGGGAGATCGGGTCTGTTTTCTGTAACACACGGTGTGATGCAGCACCGTATATAAATGCTTTTTGTAAAGGAGTATTATTATGGAAAAGAAGCTCATGCTGCCTGCGAACTACAATGTGATGAACGAAGAAGAAATGACCTATACCAGTGGCGGCGACTCTTTCAGCGCCCCGTTTGCTGTGGGTTGGACGATTGGTGCGGTTATTTCTGTTGCAAACCTGATTTGGGGCCTGGATCAGACCCGTACCTGGATCAAGAACAATAAGAAGGATGGTCAGAATGTGACCGATCTGGCAGCAAAGGGCATTGATGCCGCTGTCAATTACATGGGCAAGTCCATCGGCAATGCGATTGTTGGTGTTTACACCGCTCTGAACCTGACCGGTTGGTGGCCTGTTACCGCAATCGCCTGGGTCACGGCCTGATCGTTCTGACCAGACAGCCCGGAGAACTCCAAAGAACAACACAGGGCGGCGGCTCCTCCCCACAGCGGGGCGGGCCGCCGCCTTTTTGTTCACAAATTATATCTGGAAAAATTCAGCCAGATGGGGTATACTAAGGCCATAAGTAAGAACCAATCCTTCTTTTACCAAAAGCCGCTGCCCGCAAAGGGTCGCGGACAAAAACACGGAGGTGTATGATATGGCTGTCGTTACCATTACAAAAGAAAACTTTGAAGCCGAGGTGCTGCACAGCACAAAGCCCGTTCTGCTGGACTTCTGGGCCACCTGGTGCGGCCCCTGCCGGATGTTGAGCCCCATTGTGGATGAAGTGGCCGAAGAGCGCGCTGATATCAAGGTGGGCAAGGTCAACGTGGACGAGCAGCCCGAGCTGGCATCCCAGTTCGGCGTGATGAGTATTCCCACTCTGCTGGTGTTCCGTGACGGTAAGCTTGTCAATCAGGCCGTCGGTGCCCGCCCCAAGGCCGGTGTGCTGGAACTGCTGGGGTACAACTGAACAAGCAGCCACAAGGCCGCTGCTCATTTTGTGATGAGCGGCGGCCTTTTTGCACCCCGTGTTTTCTCTCCCCATCATCTGTTTTGGTGTTGGGGTGAAATGATTTCGCCTTTCTGTACAAACGCACAGAAAAACTGTAAGATAAAACAAAAAAGCCGTCACTTTCATGCTTTACAACTTTATCTCAATAAAGTAAAATAGACGAAAGAAGTGGGAAATACCAAACAAGGGAACGAGGGAACAGAGATGGAATTCAGTCTGGAAAGCTTACAGCCCAAGGAACGAGCTTCTTTTGCACTGCGGGCACTGTACGAGGCAGCGGGCTGCCGCAAGTACCACATGGGCCGCTTTGAGGAATATGGACTGTATCAGGAGAATCGGAGTTTCTTGTCATCGGAGCAGGTCATCACCTTCACCGACCTGGATGGCCGTCTGCTGGCCCTCAAGCCGGATGTGACCCTGTCCATCGCCAAGACGGCTCAGCCTGCCCCCGGCGAGACCCTGCAATATTACTACCACGAGAACGTTTACCGCCCCTCGGCTGAGAGCCACACCTTCAAGGAGATTGCCCAGATGGGCCTTGAGATGCTGGGCACGGTGAGGGAAGAACAGGTGTGGAAGGCTGTCCGGCTGGCGGAACAGAGTCTGGCTCAGTTGGGGGCTGATTGGGTGCTGGAAGTCAGCCACATGGGCTACCTGTTCGGCCTGTTCGACGCACTGGGCGTGCCGGAAGTCGCCCGCCCCGGCCTGCTGGAAAAGCTGCGGGAAAAGAACGCCCACGAGCTGCGCAGGGCCGCGCGGGCCGCAGGCGTGGATGATGCCGGGGCGGATGCCCTGACCGGCCTGCTGGAGCTTTCCGGCAGCTATGAAGAGACATTGGCAAAGGCCGAGGCTGCCTGCCGCAACGACCGGATGCGTGCCGCCGCCGCCGAACTGCGTGCGCTGGCCAAAACGCTGGAAGCCGCCGGCGGGGCCGTCCGGCTGGATCTGAGCCTTGCCGGTGAGATGGAATACTACAACGGTCTGGTGTTCCAGGGTTATTTGCAGGGCTTGCCCCGCCCCCTGCTGAAGGGCGGCCGCTACGACCTGCTGATGCAGAAGTTTACCCCCGGGGCCGGTGCCATCGGGTTTGCGGTCTATCTGGACGAGCTTGACCGTCTGAGCGCTCCAACCCCGCCGGTGCAGCGGAACAGTACGGACAAGGTCATGCTGAATGTGGCCCTGCCCAAGGGCCGTCTGGGTGACAAGGTTTATAACTTACTGGCCCGTATCGGCTATGGCTGCACCGAGGATTACAACGCCACCCGTAAGCTGGTGGTGGAGAACCCTGAAGCGGGCATCCGGTATTTCCTCGTCAAGCCCAGTGACGTGGCAATTTACGTTGAGCACGGCGCGGCGGATGTGGGCATCGTAGGCAAGGATATTCTGACCGAGGCCTCCGCCGATGTCTACGAGCTGCTGGACACCGGCCTCGGTAAGTGCCGGATGTGCGTTGCCGCCCCGGCGGACTATCAGGACGATCCAAGCCGCCCGGTGCGGGTGGCGACCAAGTTCGTCAACATTGCAAAGAGCTATTACGCGTCCATCGGGCGAGATATCGATATCATCAAGCTGAACGGCTCCATTGAACTGGCCCCTATTCTGGGTCTTTCGGATGTCATTGTGGATATCGTGGAGACCGGCACCACCCTGCGGGAGAACGGTCTGCGGGTGGTTACCGAGTTCATGCCCATCTCGGCCCGGATCATTGCCAATAAGGCAAGCTATCAGTTCAAGCACAAAGAGATGGATACCATGCTGGAAAAGCTGCGCAAGACCTTGCAGGAGGAAACAAAATGATCAAGCTGTATAATTTTGACGAGCTCAGGCCCGAGGAAATCCTGAACCGGGACATCCGCGCGGAAAAGAACGTGGAGGATGTGGTGGACGGCATCATTGCCAATGTCCGTGCCCGGGGTGACGAAGCACTGAAGGAGTACGCCCTCAAGTTCGACGGGGCGAAAATTGAGAACCTGCAGGTGACGCAGGCAGAGATCGACGAAGCCTTTGCCAACATGGACCCCTACTTTGTGGAGACCCTGAAGGAAGCCGCCGCCAATATTGAGCACTTCCACCGCCAGCAGGTGCACAAGAATTTTGTGGTGAACGACAAGCCCGGCATTGTGCTGGGCCAGAAATATACCCCCATTGAAAAGGCAGGTGTCTATGTGCCCGGCGGCACGGCGGCTTACCCCTCCACGGTGCTGATGGATGTGATCCCTGCCAAGGTGGCGGGCGTTTCCGAGATCGTGATGACCACCCCCGCCGGGAAGGACGGCAAGGTAAATCCCGTCATCCTCGCCGCCGCCGCCACGGCCGGTGTGACCAAAATTTTCAAGACCGGCGGCGCGCAGGCCGTGGCCGCCCTGGCCTACGGTACCCAGACCATCCCGGCTGTGGATAAGATCGTTGGCCCCGGCAACATCTACGTTGCCACCGCCAAGCGGAAAGTGTTCGGCAAGGTGGGCATTGATATGATCGCAGGCCCCAGCGAAATTCTGGTATTGGCGGACGGCGGCTGCAACCCCGCCTGGGTGGCCGCCGATCTGCTGAGCCAGGCCGAGCACGACAAGCTGGCAAGCCCTGTCCTCGTTACAGACAGCGCTGACCTTGCCAAGGCCGTGCAGGCAGAGTTGGAGGTGCAGATCCCCCAGCTGCCCCGTGCCGCCATTGCCCGGGCCAGCGTGGATGACAACGGCAAGATCATCGTCTGCACCGATCTGCACAAGGCCATTGAAGCCTGCAACATCATCGCCCCGGAACATCTGGAAGTCTGCGTGGAGGATCCCTTCGGCGTGCTAAACGAGATCAAGAACGCGGGCAGCATTTTCCTGGGCCGCAATGTTCCCGAGGCTCTGGGCGACTACTTTGCGGGCCCCAACCACACCCTGCCCACCAGCGGCACGGCCCGCTTCTCGAGCCCGCTGGGTGTGGATGACTTTGTGAAGAAGTCCAGCTTTATCTACTACACCCGGGAAGCTCTGGGCGAGGTGGCTCCCCGCATTGCGGATTTTGCAGAGCGTGAGGGCCTGCACGCCCATGCGAAGAGTGTGACGATACGGTATGAGGACAACAACAATGAGTAAATATTTATCGGAGCGCTTGGCAGCTCTCACTCCCTATACGCCAGGGGAGCAGCCGCAGGACCAGCAGTACATCAAGCTAAATACCAACGAGAGCCCCTATCTGCCCAGCCCGGCGGTGGTAGCGGCGG
>CALDLZ010000202.1 GCA_937915335.1 uncultured Faecalibacterium sp. | reverse complement strand
GCGCAGCACCCGCCGGGGAGACATGCTTGAAGGAAGCGGCGGCGGGCAGGCCGCAGGCCGCTTTCAGCTCCTTGACCAGCTGGATGGAGTTGAGAGCATCCAGAAAATTGATATAGCCGGGCTTGCCGTTGAGCACGGTCACGGGCAGGTCGGAACCATCTCCCATATAAATGCGGCTGGGCTTCTGGTTGGGGTTGCAGCCGTATTTCAGTGCGAGTTCATTCATTGGTGCATCCTCCTTTGTGGTTATGTTATTCCTCTTCGGCATCGAGCTTTGCCATCAGCTCCAGCTCCTCGGGCAGCAGCTCGGGCTCCTCAGGGTCGTCCAGATCACTGTTGACAGCATCGTATTTGTTGAAGATCATATCACCGGTCTCGCCGGTCTCCAGGTCGATGACCCGGGCAAACAGGCTGACCTTATTATCAGGGTTCAGGTTCTGCCACAGGCCGTGGGCAAAATCGCCGATGGTGCGGGGGCATGCAAAGCGGAGCGGCTCCCCCTCAAAACTGGGGATAGGGCTGCCGTTGTGCTTGTAGGTGCTGATGAAATGGCCCTCACCGGCCACGGGCTGGGGGTAATCGAAGAAATAGCGCTGGACGCTCTCCCCGTTGCCGTCTGCAGATTTCAGAATGCTCATCTGGTAGCTGCCATCCTCGTACACCACAGCAGAGATGCGGGGGGTGTAGTTGGGGCCGTCCGGCTCAAAGGTGCGGGTGCGCAGACTGTCGGCAAAGCTCTTACCGCGGCTCATGCCATCATAGATGGTATCTGTCTGGTCGCCGTTGGTGACGATGTGGGTCTTGCCCAGGGTCAACACGGGGTTATAGATGATAAGGCTGGGATCCTCCAACTTGTCGGGGTCGGCGGCCATGGTGCAGATGCCGCCCCGCTCGGGCACCGGGTCGAACACGCGGTTACGGCTGTTCTCGCTGCGGCCCATGATAAAGTAGCCAATGAACATCTGACGGCCATCAGGAGCCTTTGCCACCGCGATGCCGCGGCCGGGGTACTCGTT
>CALDLZ010000201.1 GCA_937915335.1 uncultured Faecalibacterium sp. | reverse complement strand
GCGCCACCACTGTGGCCCTGATGAAGGATCCCAAGCACGATATCTCCACCACCATGCCCGCCCCCGATTTCGTGGGCGGCGGTCAGATCATTTATGACGAGGCCCAGATGCGGGAGGTCTATGAGAATGGCCGCGGCAGCGTCAAGGTGCGTGCCAAGTACAATGTAGTGCCCGGTGAGAACATGCTGGAGATCACCCAGATCCCGCCCACCACCACCGTGGAAGCCATCATGGACAAGATCGCCGAGCTGGTCAAGGCCGGCAAGATCAAAGAGATCAGCGACATGCGCGATGAGACCGATCTGAATGGTCTGAAGCTGACACTCGACCTCAAGCGCGGCGTGGACCCCGAAAAGCTGATGGCCAAGCTCTACAAAACCACCCCCTTGGAGGACAGCTTCAGCTGCAACTTCAATGTACTGGTCTCCGGTCAGCCCAAGGTCATGGGTGTGCGGGAGATTTTGCAGGAGTGGACTGCTTTCCGTATGGAGTGCGTCCGCCGCCGCACCTACTACGACCTCCACGGCAAGGAAAAACGCCTGCACCTGCTCAAGGGTCTGGCCGCCATCCTGCTGGATATCGATAAAGCCATCCACATCATTCGCACCACCGAGGAAGAGACCGAGGTCGTGCCCAACCTGATGATCGGCTTTGGCATCGACGAGGTGCAGGCCGACTATGTGGCCGAGATCAAACTGCGCCATCTGAACCGTGAGTATATCCTCAAGCGCACCGGCGAGATCGAGCAGCTGGAAAAAGACATCGCCGATCTGAATGATATTCTGGCAAAGCCTGCCCGTATCCGCCGCATCATTATCAATGAGCTGAACGATGTGGCCAAGAAGTACGCCCAGCCCCGCCGCAGTGAAATTTTGTATGACCTGCCCGAGGAGGAGAATGGTGCCGAGGAAGAAGCTATCCCGGATTATCCCGTCACCGTGTTCTTTACCCGTGAGGGTTACCTGAAAAAAATCCCGCCCCAGAGCCTGCGCACCGCCGGTGCTCACAAACTGAAAGAGGGCGATGAGATCATCCAGCAGGTGGAGACGCGAAATAACGTGGAAGCGCTCTTCTTCACCGATAAACAGCAGGTGTATAAGGTGCGCCTGAATGAACTGGAGGACGGCAAAGTCGCGCAGATGGGTATCTATCTGCCGGGCCGTCTGGGCATGGATGAGGGCGAGAATATCCTCGCCATGGTCATCACCGGCGATTACAGCGGCTATGTTCTCTTCTTCTTTGCGGGCGGCAAATGCGCAAAGATCCCGCTGGCATCCTATGCCACCAAGCAGAACCGCCGTAAGCTGCTCAAGGCTTACTGCGACAAGGAACCGCTGGCAAAGCTGCTCTTCCTACCCGAGGACACCGAGCTTGCCATCCGCACCAGCGCCAGCCGGATGCTGTTGGTCAACACGGCGCAGATCGCCGCCAAGGCTACCCGTGACAGCCAGGGCGTGGCCGTTGTGACCCTGAAAAAAACCCAGACCATCGCTTCTGTCGTCCCGGCGGAAACGCTGGAACTCGCCAACCCCCACCGCTATCGTGTCCGCAGCCTGCCCGCCACCGGCGCCCTCATCCGTGCCGAGGACGAGGGGGAGCAGTTAACGCTTCTGTGACCCGGGCGGTGGGCCGGGAGTTTCTCCGAGGACCGTCCGCTGGGGTGGGACCCTGTTGCCGTAGGCAATAGGGCGGGCGATGGAATGGCCCGATTCGTGTCCGAGGAGAAAGCTACCGGAACGCGGCCCCACCCATAGCTTTGGAAAGGGGATTATTTATGCAGAATATCGACCTGATTTGTATTGGCAAAATGAACGCCAAATATTTTGCCGAGGGTGTGGCAGAGTACCAGAAGCGGCTGGCGGCCTTTGCGTCATTCCGTATCATTGAGCTGCCGGAAGAGAAAATCGAGGAGAAAAACGCTTCCGATGCCGTGGTGAAAAAGGCACTGGACAAAGAAGGCAAAGCCATCCTCTCCAATGTCCGTAAGGGTGCCGCCATCGTTGCCATGTGCATTGAGGGTAAGCAGATCTCTTCCGATGAGCTGGCTCAGTTCCTGGCCGACCGTGCAAACAGCGGGGCCGGGGACGTGGCGTTCGTCATCGGTTCCTCACATGGCCTGTCCGATGAAGTGAAGAAGGCCGCCGCCCTCAAATTCAGTATGGGGCGCATTACCATGCCCCACCAGCTGGCCCGCCTGGTGCTGACGGAACAGATCTACCGTGCCTGTACTATCAACGCGGGAATGAAGTATCATAAGTAAAGGCAGAGAGGGCGGCAAATGCCGTCCTCTCTGCCTTTACAAAAAAGATAAAACATGATAAAGTAAGGATATGCGGCAGTGGGGAAAGCTGCCCGAAACAACACACACGACACGGCAAGCCAGCCGCGGACGGAAAGGATGTTATTACAATGGAACAGAGCGAAAAGACCCTTGATATGATCGTCAATCTCTGCAAGAACCGT
>CALDLZ010000200.1 GCA_937915335.1 uncultured Faecalibacterium sp. | reverse complement strand
GATGTGCCCGGCTACGAGCGCATCCCGCTGGCCGAGGAGACCCGCTTCATCGCCACCATGAACTACGGTTACGCCGGTACCCGGGAGCTGAACGAGGCCCTGACCTCCCGCTTCGTGGTCATCCAGATGCCTACCATCACCGAGGAAAACCTTGAAAAGCTGCTGCGGGCCCAGTTCGCTGACCTGACGGATAAATATGTGCACCAGTTTGCCCTGCTCTTCCTCGACCTGCAAAAGAAGTGCGACAGTGCGGAGATCTCCACCAAGGCGCTGGACCTGCGCGGTATGCTGGATGCTCTGCGCCTGATGCGCCGGGGCGTGGCCGCCGGGCCCGCGCTGGACATGGGCATCACCAACAAAGCTTTTGATTCCTACGAGCAGGGGCTCATCCGGGACGTGATCGCCGCCCGCATCCCGGCCAGCCTGACGGCTGAAAAGCTGTTCTACTGATGGAAGCCCAGAGCTACACCGCCGAGGAACGGCGGGCCGCCAATCAGGTGTGGGCGGCGGCGGGGGCCTACGGCTTCGAGCCGCTCTTTCTTGCCCGCAACACCGACGGCACCATTGATTTTTACATGAACTGTATCGTGGGGCTGGTGCACAAATACTATGGCGACGACCTGCTCCGCGATATTTTCGCATGCTGGGACGGTGATCTCCGGGAAAGCCAGCTGGATGATTTGACGTGGCTTTATCTCGAAAGCGTGGTCTACGCGCTGGAGCTGCCCCGCCGTCCGGTGCTTGCCGACCTGCGCCGGGCCCATGCGGATTATTTCTTCGGCATCCAGTACAAACTTTCACGACAGGAGTGGATGGCGAAAAACCAGCTGGTCTACACCATGCAGGCCAACCGCTGGCGCACCGTGCAGGGCAGGCACGGTCCCGTAATGACACCTTACGAGAGCCAGCTGGCAGCAGCACTTGCGCCCGCCCAGCCGCCCCAGCCGGGGCAGCTCAAGGCGGAGCTGCTGGCTCTGTTTGCAAAGTTTGCGCTGTTTGACGGCAAGATCCGGCAGAAGGTGGGCCTGCACCTGCATTTGGAGGGCCTGCTGGCTTCTCTTGCGACCAAGACTCTGCCCACCCAGATGATCAAGACCGACCGGCTGACCGTGGAGCACTCGGGCTCGGTGGATGCGGGCGGCACCGGGCCCATTGCCGACAAGCGGCTGGCCCATATCACCTTGAAGCAGAACGCCGCCGAGGACCGGGCCTACATTGAGAGCTGTTTTGGCCGCTCCCTTTATCCGCCCGAGCGTCTGCGCAAGGCTGAACAGGAGCTCTGCACCGGGGCGCATCTCGGATGCCATCTCTGGTTTGCGGCAGGCGTGCCCAGCCCGGAGCAGGCCCCCACACCGGAGGCAAAGCACCTGGCCGAGCAGGCCCAGTTGCAGGCAGAGCGCAACCGTACATACTACGCCAAGAACCGGGAGCTCCACCGCAGTGTGGTATTACGGCTCACCGAACAGATCCGCAACTGCATCTTGGTTCACCAGCAGCCCAACGCCCGGGTGGCCCGCAGCGGCAATCTGGACCCGGAGCGGGTCTGGCGGGCTCCCCTGCTGAACGACAGCCGGGTGTTCCGCTGTGCCGAGGAGGAAAACCAGCCTTCGTTTACCGTTGACCTGCTGCTGGACGCGTCGGCTTCCCGGCTCCACTGTCAGGAGGTCATCGCGGCGCAGGGCTCGATCCTGGCCCAGAGCCTCGCCGCCTGCGGTATCCCGGTGCGGGTCAGCAGCTTCTGCAGCCTGCGGGGCTATACCGTCCTGCGGGTGCTCAAGGGCTTTGCGGACAAAAACCTGCAAAGCATCAACCAGTATTTCGCATCTGGTTGGAACCGTGACGGCCTGGCCCTGCGGGCAGCCGGCGATCTGCTCAGCTTTGACCCGGGCCCCGCGCCCCGGCACCTGCTCATTCTGCTGACGGATGCTTCCCCCAACGACAGCCGCCGTGT
>CALDLZ010000199.1 GCA_937915335.1 uncultured Faecalibacterium sp. | reverse complement strand
GTGTGAGCCGGGAGCTTGTCATCCACTGCCACAGCAGGCATGGCGACGCGGATGCCGCCCTGCTGCTGGAAAAGCTGCCCTATTTCACCTCCGGCACGATGTACTTCGAGGACAAATACTTCTGCCGTTTCGTGCTTTCCAAGACCCCCTACACCAAGAGCATCCACCCCTACCCGGTTCTGGACTTCATGCTCTTCTGCCCGAAGCCCTTCTGGTACGACCTGCAGGCCCAGAGCTTCTGCATCAACGGGTTTGTGCCCAGCTTCCGACTGCCCATCAACTATTCCAAGCCCCACCGGTTCGGTGTGCGCACCTCCATCGGCTGGCTGAACGCCATCAACCCGGGGGCGTTGGCGGTGCCCTTTACGGCCACCCTCAAGAGCGACGGCGAGGTGGTCAACCCCCGCGTGCTGAACATCGTCACGGGCCAGAGCATCCGCATCCTGACCACGCTGACCCCCGGGCAGGTCATCGAGATCTACCGCACCACCACCGACAAGCTGGCCGTCAAGCGGACAGGGAGTGGCACCGAGGAGAACATCTTCGCCCTGCTGGACGAGGATTCTGACCTGTTGGAGCTGGCCCCGGGCGATAACCTGCTCAAGGCCACCGCCGACAGCGGCGAGGACAGCCTGCAAGTGACGGTAAGCTTCTACCCCATGGTTTCGGGCATTCTGCCGGAGGTGATCTCGTGACGCTGGACGTTTTGGACGAGCTGACCCTCGCCCGGCTGGGCCGGGTCGAGGTGTGGGTGAGCCTGTACTGGGACGAGCCCTACAACACCGATGGCGAGTTTGCCCTCGAAGTCAGGCCCACCGAGGAAAACCTCGCTCTGCTCCGGGAGGGCCGCTGGCTCAAGCGCAGTGACAGCGATGTGCCCATGCGCATCTGCCACCGCTCCAACGAGAACCAGGGCAGCAACCTGGTGGTCACCGGCTTCCCGGGAACGTGGATCTTCACCAAGCGGGCCTGCACGGCCATTGTGAAGAACGAGAACGCCGAAGCCGCCATGCGCAGGCTGGTCAGCGCCATGCAGCCCTGGCCCAGGCTGGAGCTGGGGGAGCTGGTGGGCTTCGATACCACCTACACCGCCCAGACCTCCGGCGGCAGCGTCATGGACTACCTGATGACCATTGGCGCTGCCTGTGATCTCGGGTTCCGGGTGCGGCTCAGTGGTAAAAACGCCGACAAAAAACTATTGTTCGAGGTCTACCGGCCCACTGCTGACCCCAACAACCGCTTTTCCACCAAGTGGGGCAATTTGCAACAGGCCGCCTGGGCCTTCGGGGATTCCGACTACGCCAACGTGGCCGTCGTGCAGGGCGCTGGCGAGGGCGAGAACCGGGTCACCGTCACGGTGGGCCTGCTGGATGCCACCGGTGCGGACCGGCGAGAGCTCTACGTCGATGCCCGGGACTTGCAGCCCGACGAGGAAAACGGCGAGACCAACAAGAGTGAAGCCTACCTCGAGCGGCTCATGGCCCGGGGCACAAATAAGCTCCTCGACCAATTACGCACCGGCTCCATTGAGCTGACCATCGACGCTGAGAGCCTGCACCCCGGCGACGTGGCCTACTGCACCATCCCGGAGTTGGGCTACATGGCCACCGTCCGGGTGGCCGATGTCATCACCCAAAGCCAGAGCGACACCAACACCCGCACCGTGCGGCTTGGCACGCCGGTCTGGCACAAGCTTTAAGGAGATGATCTTTTGAGCAACATTGTTTTATATCCCGCTAACGGCTATGACTTTGATGCCGCCGACGTGGCCGCCTACCTTGCGGGCCTCACCTCGGGCGTGTTCAGCTCCGACGAGGATTTCCCGGTAACTGCCGCAGGCGGTCTGAACATCACCGTCGGCGCTGGCCGCGGCTGGGTGCATCCCAGCCGCTTCACCGGCTATTCCATTACCAAACGGGAGGCCGATACCCTGACCCTGCCGCTGGCCGACCCGTCTCTCCCCCGCATCGACCGCATCGTG
The DNA here is from genome assembly GCA_937915335.1 of uncultured Faecalibacterium sp. Lineage (GTDB taxonomy): Bacteria > Bacillota > Clostridia > Oscillospirales > Ruminococcaceae > Faecalibacterium. The sequence continues at coordinate 1,607 of CALDLZ010000199.1, read as the reverse complement.
ATGCGCTATGATGCCGGTGCCAGAGCCGCCAGCTTGCAGGTGCTGCAGGGCACGGCATCCAGTACGCCCACGGCCCCGGCCATCTCCCGCACCGAGTTACTCTATGACCTCTGCCTTGCCGAGATCACCCGCCCGGCAGGCTCCACAGCCATCTCCACGGGCCAGATCACCGATACCCGGCTGGACGAGAGTTTGTGCGGTGTGGTGCGTGACGGCGTGACCAGCATCCCCACCAACGAGCTGCTGGCTGCTGCCAAGGAGCGCATCAACGCACTGGAAGAGAAAGCCTCCACCAGCGCTGCCGCCGCAAAGGCCAGCGAGGAAGCTTCCGCCCTGAGCGAGACCCACGCCGCCGCCAGCGAGAAGAACGCCGGGGATTCCGAGGCCGCCGCCAAGCAGGCGTTACAGGATACGCAGGATACCCGAACCGCGGCGTTAACGGATATCTCGACGGCTCGCTCCACGACCCTGAATGACATTGCAACGGCCCGTACCACAGCCCTGAACGACGTGGCCGCTTCCACCAAGACCGCCGAAACTGCCGCCACCACAGCCACGGAGCAGGCCAGCGCCGCCGCTGGTAGTGCAAGCAAGGCGGCGGGGAGCGCTTCTGAGGCTGAGAGCAGTGCGAGTGCAGCCAAAGGGGACGCAGACCGGGCGGAGAAGGCAGCCAACAACGCCGCCAATGCGGCCACCGATGCCGTAAAACAGGCCAAGGAAGCCGGGACTTTTGATGGACAGTCGGCTTATGCGCTGGCTGTTCAGCTGGGTTATACCGGCAGCGAATCCGACTGGATTACCAGCCTGAAAGGTGCAAAAGGCGACAAAGGTGACACCGGCGCTACCGGCCCACAAGGCCCAAAAGGTGATACTGGTGCAACGGGAGCCACCGGGCCCCAGGGGCCAAGAGGTGCCACCGGAGCTACGGGCCCGCAAGGCCTTGCGGGTACTTCTGCCGTGGCCACCAGTGGCAGCAACTATGTACGCTTTTCGGATGGAACGCAGATTTGCTGGGGGGTGAGTTCTACATCAACAGAATCGTATGACGGCTCTGACAGACAAGTGTGTTATTTTCCCGTTGCATTTGCTAACACTTCTTACTATGGGCATCGAGAGCAACCGGCTTCCCTTGGTTTGAGAGTTGTAGCAAAATATACGAATCGGATGCTCACAATGACTAGTTCTACTCAATCTACTTTTATTGCCGTCGGGCGCTGGAAATGAGGTAAATACAAATGGAAATCAAACCCGGAATTAAAATCCAGAAACCTGTTATCACACAGGCTGAATGCGATGCCTATTCTGCCGTTGTGGATGCCATTATCACCCACAATGAAGCGGCTGCTGTTGGAGATGCTCTGTGGGGTATCGATGACCAGCCGGGATACTACATTGTGGTGGAGAGCGGCACGAAACCTGTCCCTGACGATGTACCAGAACCGGCACCATCACTGGAAGAAAAGCTGGCGGCATTGCAGGCCGCTCAGAACGATGCCGATGCGCTCAACGTAGACCAGGAATACCGGCTGACGCTGCTGGAACTGGGGATCACAGAATAAAATCATAACCCCGCGTGAAAACGCGGGGTTTGCAAAACGGCCCCATAG
>CALDLZ010000198.1 GCA_937915335.1 uncultured Faecalibacterium sp. | reverse complement strand
ATGCAGCGCGACGTCAATCCTGTCCTTTCTGATGACGCCGCGCTGTTTTTTTGTTTATAAAAATGTCCTCCGTGCAATACCGAGCTGGAACTGTAGAACAGTAAGGCCAAAATGGTTAAAATCTTGTGTTTTCAATAGGTAGCGTGACTTCGGTCAAGCCGTTTCCTTTTTCATCGGCTCATTCAGAAGAACAAAAAACAACCAGTCGTACTTGATATGGATTTGCTATACCCGCTTGCCGCAGCTTCTTATCCCAGATAGAGTTAGTGTAGGTCTTAAAATTGACAGTGCAATCCGTGTATTTCTGACGTTCCAGAATCATGACAGCCGTGATGTCACCCTTGTCTGCTTTCAGTTGGTTTGTAATATGTTGTAGACCACTGCCCTCCATGCCCATGAAAAGATGCACTTCACCACAGCAGACAGATTTTTCACGCAGAGATGTCCATCATTATTAAAGTAGCAGTTGTGCCGGGGATGATTGGGCGGCAAGGGCTACGGTTTCAGATACGGGCCTGAACCCGAGAAGTAATATTCCGCTGACTCGTCATGCTCCGCTTTTTTCTATCCATCGATTTCTGCCAACAGATCAGTGCGACAATTTTCTCTTTAGCTTCTCGAAGCAATGCGTTGGTTTTCCGAATAAAGCGGTTGAGACCGCCCTTATCAGTGCGATGCCATTTGCCTGCTGACTCCAGCCTTTACTTTCTTAGTTTGTAGCTTCTCAATTTCTCTTTCTTGCATGATTTCAATCTCCCTACTGATGGATGGAGAGAAAAAGACCGCCTACGTTTTCGGTAGACGGTCTGGTTAACGATATAGGATTTCAGACTTTGTTGCAAAAATGGGCTACATAAGCAGACTGTTTCCGCTGCAAAATGCGCCGGGATAGCCACGTGGCGATGCAAGGAAGGCACTTCATTGTGCACGCAATACGGCCCGAACAGTCAACTGCCAGGACGCACATACCCCATCGGGAGAGTATAAAAGTGCGTCCTTTGCTACAAAGGGATTATTTGATAGAAATCTGCTCACCATCAACAACAATGCGGTCACTTAGCACATTCAATGCAGCATCCATTGCCTCATTGATGGCTTTGCCAACACGTGTCACTCCACATTGCGCAGCCAAAGAACGGTACAGCCCACTCTTATCAACAGTCACGTTTTGCTTCAGAATCTCAAACATTCCAGCAGCTAATTCCTCTGGCGCAATTTGTTTAATGTCACGTTCAATATCGCCAGGGCCTCTGAACTGAACTTCTTTTCCGTTATCCAGATACAAAAATCCATTTCTGCGGATAATGCCGTAACGCTGGTAGCCATACATTCGCTGTTCATAGGCTCTCTGTACGACATTCGTAACCTTCTCACGGTCAAAATACCACACGATGCGCTTTAGAAACAAATCTTCCGATAGAGGCGCCTCCACTTCCAAAATTTCCTTAACGATCGCCTTGAAACTGCTGTAATGATGGTGTTGGCAAACCTCAAAAAAATCTGCCGCCTTATACGCAGGAAATTCAAAATGCCCTTCGACTGCAACTTCTTCAAATGTTTCTGTTGGCTGACTGTTGCCCGGCTTTGATTCTACTTTTGTCGGATTTGTGACCGCATCCGTAGCTGCCTCCAAAAGGCGAATCTGCTCAACCGATTTGTTTCTGAACCAGTCCGTAGACCAGATGCGGTAGAATTTCCAGCCCATGCGTTCCAGAATTTCCTGCCGCAGACGGTCGCGGTCGCGTGCGTTTTTAGAAGAGTGATACGTTGCACCATCGCACTCAATCGCAAGCACATAATCGGAGCTGTTCGGCAACTTCAAGCCGAGATCAATGCGGAATCCGGAACAGCCGACTTGCGCATCTACCGCAAATCCTTTAGATCTCAAATAGTCGCACACCTCAATTTCAAAATCGGAATCGAATTGCTCAAACGGGCTGAGGAAAATTGCCCGTTCCAGCGCAATGCCGCCATTCTCGGCATAATCGAGGTATTCACGAAGTAACTTTGCACCTTCTGCGGATGTATGCTTCAAGTCAATGTCAGTATAGTGCATTGAAGAAACCAGTTGAACATTGCATTTTGCACGGGTAACGGCAACATTCAGCCTTCGTTCACCGCCGACGCGGTTCAAAGGACCGAAATTATGCAGCAAACGTCCTTGTGCATCAATGCCATAGGCAATACTGAAAATGATCGTATCTCTTTCGTCGCCCTGCACAGTTTCAAGGTTCTTGATAAAGAACGGCTCATTTCCATCGTTCTTGAAGAAATACTCTTTTTCCGGCGTACTTTGTCGCCGCTTAGAAAGCAGTTTATCAATTAAGTCCTGTTGAGCTACACTGAATGCAACCACGCCAAGACTGCGGTTCGGATATTTCTCAATATTCTGATAAATCAGATCAACAATGAACTCCGCTTCCTTCCGGTTGGTATGAGCTTTGCGGTCAAATATGCCGTCCACGTGATAATAGTCTACACCGATTCCCGGAGCATCAGCCTTAGAAGATGGGAAGGTTACAAGATCGCTGTCATAAAAATTCTTGTTGGAGAAAGTAATAAGTTGCTCATAACGACTGCGGTAATGCCAGCGTAGCCGAAGCTGCTGCATGGACGTCGAACACAGATCCAAAATGGATTCAAAATCTGTTATATCTCCGGTTTCTTCATCGTTGTCCTCCGCTTCAGTTGTAGTATTGAAGAAATTGCTGGGCGGCATCTGCTTAGAGTCACCCACAACAATCAACTGGTCTGCCCGATAGATTGCACCGATTGCATCCTGCGGAAAAATTTGTGATGCCTCATCGAATATAACTACGTCGAAGTGAACGGAATCCGGAGCAAGGAAAGTGCTGACGCTCAATGGAGACATCAGAAAACACGGCTTAACTCGCTGAACAAGTTCACCTGTTTCAGCAAGCAGAGAACGAATGCTTTTTTGCTTACGCTTTTTCTCACCTTCACGAAGCAAGATTGCCAGTACGCTTCCGGACGCAATCATATCAAGCGATGGGCGCATAGAAGAAAGCTCAGCGCGAATTTTCGCCTTATTAATTTCAAATTGCTCCGTATCTTTCTCGGCAAAAGTACGAATCGCTTTATCCTGAGAAATCCGGTTGAATGCAGACAAAACCGGATTTCCCGATAAAATTGAATCGATCCATTGATAATAGAATTGCTTCTGGAATGCGCCGACAATATGCTTTGGCTCTATATTCTGATCAATAGCAGCATTTATATAGGACACAACCTGCTTATCATCCAGTTTGGAAAGAAGGTTCCGAAAATGACGCCAATTATCCAACTTGTCTATTTCGTTCAGACAGTCCGTTAATCTCACCAATACAAAATCACAGGGTGCAGAGTTGATGTCCAGAATTGCTCGGTCAAAGTACCCATTAGCTCGCTCGAATGTATCCGCACCCAAAACTGCAAAAGCCTCGTCAAGTTTCTGGTGGTAACTTGCAAGCACGCCTTGTTCTGAGGTGAAATTGTCATAGTGCTCCAAAGCACCGAACACAATGCCGCTGGATAATATTGCTTCCATCGCAGACATTTGTTCCATCACATAATTCCATTCAGTTTCGA